>NZ_JAUF01000059.1:0-33569 GCF_000585455.1 Microbacterium sp. MRS-1 | reverse complement strand
CGATCGCCGCGCCCGTGCTACCGGATCACTACAACCGCGCTACCCGAAGCCCCGGCTAAACAGACTGGAGCGCTCAGCTGCGGGTGTACGCCGAGGAGTCGAACCGCGGCAATCAGAGGCTCGCCGAGTCGGCGGGTCTGGCCGCCGAACGCTGGTTCGCCACGATGCTGCGGGATCTGACCGACGGTGCGCCGGAGGTGTCGCTGCCGGCCGCGGCGCAGGAGAGCGGGCTGCGCATCGTGGCGTACACGCACGATCGTGATGACGACGCACGTCTGGCGCGCAACGATGCGTTCCGCGATCACTGGGGAAGCCTGCCGAGCCAGCCCGAGTCGTGGGCCAAGTTCGTCGGCGGCGAGTTCTTCCGCCCCGATCTGTCCCGGCTGGTCGTCGAGGCCGACGGCACCATCGCCGCTTTCTGTCTCGCGTCGGTGAACGAGGAGGACTGGGCGAGTCTGGGCGCCTTGAACTCGTACATCGACCTCATCGGTGTCGTGCGGGCGCGCCGTCGGCAGGGACTGGCTCCCGCGGTCGTCGCGGCGACGTTGCGCGCGATCGCCGATGCCGGTCTGCAGAAGGCGGTGCTCGACGTCGACACCGCGAGCCCGACGGGCGCCGACGCCCTCTACGAGGGGCTGGGCTTCGTGGCGGACGAACGGTCCGTCGCCCTGGTGGCGCACATCTGACGCGGGCAGCGCTCCCGCCGGCGGCGTGGAGCGGCTCAGGAGGGCGGCACGGGGGCGAGTGCCCGGGTCGTGGCCCAGCGGATCAACTGCACCTGATACCGCGTCTGCGCGCGCTGATTCGCTACGGCATCGACGGCGTGGGTGACGGTATCGGCGTAGATGCGCCCGCCGGTCTCGCCCGGATGGATGCAGTCGCCGGCGAGCACATCGGCGTGCGGCGCGATCGCGCCGGACCAGTCGGCGATGACGACGCCGGGATGGCTCGCCGCGAACGCGGTCAGCTCGGCATTGACGCCCGGGATCCAGTCGCGGGGAGCGAACGCCGTGACCAGAACGAGCGTGCGGTCGCGACCGACGCGGTCGTAGATGTCCTGGAGGGCGTCCGAATCGACGGGGCCGTTGGTGCCGAGGCCCACGACGACGTAGTCACGCAGGGCGCCCTGATCGGAGAGCCGGTCGATGATCTTGCTGCCCGCCCACATCGAGCGCGAGACTTCGGCGTCGATCTGCACGCCGGGCAGCTCGTCGAGCAGGCCCCCCGCGGAGGCCAGCATCACCGAGTCGCCGACGGCCGTCACCCGGTCGCCGCTCACGGTGACCGGTGCCGGGGGCAGCGGCTCGCCATCGGGGCCCTCCGTCGCTGTGGGGGTCGGCGTCGGCAGGGGGGCATCGGTGCTGTCCGACGGCGGGGTGGGAGCGGCGGATGCCGCGTCGAGCGCACGCCGGCCCGCCTCGACCACCGCCTGGCTGGAGCTGACCGGCGGGGCGGCGGCGACGGCGGCCGTCGTGCCGCCGAGCACGAGCGCCCCGACACCGACGGTCGCGATCGCGCCGAACCGCCGCGACGGCGTGGAGTGCAGGCGCGCCCACAGTGCTCGCCCCGCGCCCCGGAAGCCGAGCCGGCGCACGGGCTGTTCGAGCAGGCGGTACGAGGCCGCGGAGATGCCGAGCGTGAGGGCGGCGGCGCCGAGCCCGACGCTGACCGGCACGGATTCCTCGAGGAAGCCGCCCGTGGTCGCGAGGGCGAGCAGGACGACGATGGGCCAGTGCCACAGGTAGATGCCGTAGGAGCGCTCGCCGATCCAGCGCAGCGGCGCGACGTCGAGGGCGTGCCCGAACCAGGAGCCGGCGTGTGTCGCCGCCGCGATCGCGACCGCGGTCAGTGCACTCGCGATCGCCGGCACGAGCGGATAGCGCTCCGCCCCGGCCGGCAGCGCACCGACGATGATGATGCCGATCACACTCGCCGTGCCGATGACCGCGGTCCAGGCGGGCACGACGCCGCCGATGGACGGGCGCGCGGACGCGCTCCACGCGGTGCGCCCGGCGAGCGCGAAGGCCAGTGCGACGCCGAGCAGCAGGCCGAAGGCGTGCGTATCGGTGCCGTAATACGCGCGCGTCAGATCGACCGAGCCCGCGCCGATGCCCACGAGCTGCGCTGCCCAGGCCAGGGATGCCGCGGCCAGGGCCATCGCGACGGCGGCGCGCATGCCGCGGCGTGGCAGCAGGAGGAACACGGGCAGAAGCAGCGGCCAGAGCACGTAGAACTGCTCCTCCACCGCGAGCGACCACAGGTTTCGCAGCAGCTCGGGCTGCGTCCCGGCGAAGTAGGACGCGCCGGCCGAGATCGACGCCCAGTTGGAGGAGAACGTGATCGCGCCGAGCACCTGTCGCCCGAGCCCCAGCAGAACGTCCCCACCGATGAGCCAGGCGACGCTGGCGCTCACGGTGACCACCACGGCGAGGGCCGGCAGCAGCCGGCGGGCGCGGCGCGCCCAGAACGCGCCGAGGGCGATGCGGCCGGTGCGGTCGTGTTCGCGCAGCAGCAGCGACGTGATGAGGAAGCCCGAGATGACGAAGAAGACGTCGACGCCGACGAAGCCGCTCTGCAGGAGCCAGCCGGGGAACAGGTGGTACACGACCACGAGCAGCACGGCGAGCGCGCGCAGGCCGTCGAGGCCGGCGAAACGAGGGGAGGGGGAGGTCATGGCGGGCACTGGGGTTCCGAGGGGGTTCCGGGGCGGTTCCGTGGTGATTCGGAGCGAGTTCCGTGGGCCGTCTCGCCGGCCACGTCGGGTCGGTGCGAGCGGATCTTCCAGTGTACGTACCCTCCCTGAACGTCGGGCGTCGTCTACACCGACTGCCGATGACGCGCGCGCCGCGTGCGGTGCGCCAGACTGGTCGTATGGATACGGATGTGCTGGTCATCGGTGAGGCGCTCATCGACATCGTCGAGAGCGCCGAGGGCGACCGTGAGCTCGTGGGCGGCAGCCCTGCCAACGTCGCCGTCGGCCTTGCGCGTCAGGGGCACGCCGTTCGTCTTCTGACGCGGCTGGGGCGCGACGAGCGCGGAGAGCGCATTGCCGCCCAGATCACCGAGTCGGGCGCCCTCGTCGACGAGGCGTCGTGGACGGATGCCCCGACGTCCACGGCCCGTGCACGACTGCGTTCCGACGGTTCCGCGGAGTACGAGTTCGCGATCGACTGGGCCGTGCCGACGGCATCCCTGGAGGGGACGCGTATCGTCCACACCGGTTCGATCGCGCTGTTCCTCGAGCCCGGCGGCAGCTCCGTGCTGGAGGTGCTGCGCCGCGCTGCCGACACCGGTGCCGCGCTCGTCACCCTCGACCCGAACATCCGGCCCGCGCTGGTCGGCGCGCACGAGGTCGCGCGGGCGCGCTTCGCGCAGGCGGCGGCATCCGCCGATCTGGTGAAGCTCAGCGACGAAGATGCCGCATGGCTGTATCCGGGTCTGGATGCCGAGTCCGTGCTGCACCAGGTCGCCGCCTACGGGCCGCGCGTGATCGTCATGACCCGAGGCGGCGAGGGCGCCGTCGGGCTGGGGCCCGGTGGTGTGAGCGCCGTCGACGCGCTGGCTGTCACGGTCGTCGACACGATCGGTGCCGGCGACGCGTACATGGCGAGCCTCATCTCCAGCGCGCTGGACGATCCTGCGATCTTCGAGGACGCCGCCTCGTTCGCCGCGGCGCTGCGCCGTGCCGCCGTCACCGCCGGCATCACCGTCTCGCGGGCCGGTGCGAACCCGCCGACCCGTGCCGACGTGGACGAGCGTCTCCGCTGAGCCGGCTGCGCGCGTCCCCACCCACAAGAAAGGTCTCCTGTCATGACCGTCGTCGTCACCGCCGTCTTCCACCCCGTCGAGGGCCAGCGCCCCGCACTCATCGAGGCGCTCAGCGCCGCCATGCCCGCCGTCCACGCCGAGGAGGGGTGTCTGCTCTATGCCATCCACGCCGCCTCCGACGGGACGGTCGTGATGATCGAGAAATGGGCCGAGCCCGCCGCCCTCGCCGCGCACGCGCAGGGCGACGCCGTGAAGGCCCTGCAAGCCGCCGTCACCGGCCTGGTGACCGGGCCTGCCGAGGTCGTGACGATGACTCCTGTGCCGGCCGGGACGCCGTCCCAAGGCGCTCTGTGACGACAGACGAGGTCGTTTCCGACTCCGCGGGAGGGATGCGGCTGCGCCTCGATCTCGCCTACGACGGCACGGACTTCCGCGGGTGGGCCCGTCAACCGGGTCTGCGTACCGTTCAGGGCACGCTCGAGACAGCACTGGCCCGCGTGCTCGGCGGCGATCCTCAGCTGGTCGTGGCGGGTCGAACCGACGCCGGGGTGCACGCGGCCGGGCAGGTCGCCCACCTCGACCTCACCGATCGGCAGCAGCAGCGGCTGTCGTCCAGCCGCGCCGGCACCGCCGAGGCGCTGGCGGCCCGCATCAACGGGGTGCTCGGCGCCTATCCCGACGTCGTGGTGCACCGCACCGCCGTCGCACCGGACGGGTTCGATGCGCGGTTCTCGGCCGTCTGGCGGCGCTACGAGTACCGCATCGCCGATCGCATCGCCGGCTACGACCCCCTCGAGCGCGTGCGCACGACCAGCGTGAAGGCCGCGCTGGACGTGGACGCGATGGATGCCGCCGCGCATTCCCTCATCGGTCTGCACGATTTCGCGGCGTACTGCAAATGGCGGGAGGGAGCGACCACGATCCGCACCCTGCTGGAGTTCGGCTGGGGTCGAGACGATCACGGCATCCTGGTCGCGCGGGTCAAAGCCGACGCGTTCTGCCACAGCATGGTGCGCGCCCTCGTCGGCGCCTGCGCGGCGGTCGGCGAAGGGCGGCTGAAGATCGCCGACGTCGCTGCGATCCGCGACGGCGGGGTGCGCACGAGCGACGTGAAGGTGCTCGCGGCTCGCGGTCTCACCCTCACCGAGGTCGGCTACCCCGCCGATGACCTGCTGGGCTCCCGCGCCGCGCAGACGCGCGCACGCCGCAGCCTCGACGCCGACTGAGCCGGACGGGTCCCGTCGTCAAGACGGAGCAGATTCCTAGGACCGCCGCTTAGGCTGAGAGCGACGGAAGGCGGGGGATGAAGGTCATCTCGTACAACCTCAACAAGCACAAGGCGGTCGGCGAGCTCGGCGAGCTGGTCGAGAGCACGGGGGCCGACGTCCTCTGCCTGCAGGAGGCGGTCTCCAGCGACCTGCCGTCGCAGATCGGCGATCTCCACCTGGCCGAGGCGACGGCACGCAACCGGCTGGGACTTGCGCTGTACTACCGGCGAAGCATCTTCGATGCGCGCGACGTGCGCGCGCTCGCGCTGAAGAAGTCGCTGCACGACCGTGTGCTCAAGCCCGCGGAGGAGCGCATGCTGGCGGTGCGCCTGCACGACATCGACCTCGGCCGCGAGGTGATCGTCGCGAGCTTCCACGCCGCTCCGCTGACTGCGCTCAACTCGCTGCGGCGCAAGCAGATCCAGGCCGCGCTGGAAGAGCTCTCCAGCCTCGGCCCCGACCTGCCGATCCTCATGGTCGGTGACTACAACTATCCGGTGTTCAAAGAGAACCTCGGCCAGCACGTGCGCGAGTCCGGGTATGAGCTCACCCTGAGCGATGCCCGCACGTACACGCGCTACAAGTTCTTCCGCGGCCACTACGACTTCGCGACGAGCGTGGGGTTCGACATCGCGACGATCACGACGCTGCCGCAGGGGCGCAGCGACCACCTGCCCATTCTGATCACTGCCGAGCCGCGCGCCCTGGCCCCGCGCACCCCCTGACCCTCTTTGTCACGGCCCACGATCCTGCGGCCGTGGGTGCCGCGGCGTAGCGTGGAGGCACCGATCCCAACGGAGGGACGAATCATGGTCGAGAAGATCGTCGTGGCGGTGACGGGGGCACCCGTCTCCGAACGTGCGGTGCGGTGGGCGCTGCAGCGGGCACAGGCCGCGCCGCCCGGGTCACAGGGCATCGAGCTGGTGTCGGTCATCGGGGGAGCGCTCGGTGCCGTCGGCGAGGCGGAGCTGATCGCGCAGGCCGTCGCCGACACCGAGACGGTGCTCGAGCGTCTGGCGGCGCCGGTGCGGGATGCCGGGATCACCGTCATGACACGCGTGGAGACGGGCAACCCCGTCGCGCGTCTCATCGACGCCAGCGTCAACGCCTCCCTGCTGGTGCTCGGCAGCGACTACCGCGGACCGGGTGACGGGCCGGCGCGCGGGGCCCACGGCATCCGCATCGTCGCCGGGGCCGCCTGCCCGGTGGCGGTGGTGCCCGACACGGCGCTGGTCGGTCGGCGCGGGGTCGTCGTCGGCATCGACGGGTCGCCGGTGTCCGAGCATGCCCTGCGCTTCGCGGCGCGCGAGGCCGATCGCCTCGGTGAGCCGCTCACGGCGGTCAGCGTGTGGACTCCGATCGAGGCTCCCCGCAACGGCCTGGCCGTCTACCCGGAGATGTACCTGTCGAACATGCAGGCCGCCACGGAGGAGATGCAGGCGGTGGCCCTCGCCGGGCTCGCCGTCGACTTCCCGGATCTGGTCGTCGAGCGCGTCGTGGAGCGCGGCTACCCCTCGCGAGCGATCGCCTCGCGAGGTCTGACCGCTCGCCTCGTCGTCGTGGGTACGCACGGTCGCGGGGCCCTCGCCCGCTTCCTGCTCGGCTCGATCAGCCAGGAGGTGCTGTCGCATCTTCCCGCGGTGACCGCGGTGGTGCGCTGACGCCGCGTAGCCTGCGTACAACGAGAGAGCCTTCCCGGCCGTGACCGGGAAGGCTCTCTCGTTGTCGTTCTGGCGTGCGTCAGGCGTTGGTCTCCTGGCGGTTGCGACGCACCGTGGCGGCCACGGCGACGGTCGCACCGGCGAGGACGAGAGCGCCACCGCCGACCCAGATGCCGAGCAGCGACTCGCTGTCGCCACCCGTCGAGGGCAGGGTGCCGCCGCCGGCCTCTGACGAGGCGCGAGCGCCGGTCGCGGAGAGCGTCCACGAGGAGCCCGCCGGCGGGGTGCCGACGACCGTCGCCGTGGCGACGCCCGACGAGTCGGCGGTCTTGGTGACCGTCGTGGAGCTGACCGCGAACTTGACCGCGGCGAGGTTGGGGCCGGTGACGCCTTCGCCCACGAGCGTGAACGTGACGGTCGCGCCGGGCTGGAACCCGGCGACGGGAACGGGGCCCGGGGCCGTCACGGTGATGGTGACGGTGACGGTGTCGGGGCCGGTCGGGGTGTAAGCCTGTGCCATTGCCGGGGCGGCGAAAACCAACCCTGCGGCGATCGCGACGGAGGCCGCGACCTTGGTGAATCGATGCTTCATGAGAGCCTGCTTTCGAATCCGGTCTGGGGGTACCTGATGATCCGCTCGTTCCGTATTTCCGGTCTTGGTGCAGATGGGGGGATGGAGAGTGAAGCGGTATGGTGTAGCTGATGCTCTCCCGAGTATTGCCTAGGGGTCTGTCGGATTGCAAACTCTCGCGGTTTCCGATATGTAAATGTTTCGCGACGTGAAGGAGACCTGCCGGATGGAACGCCCCGGGAGCCGCCGCCGTGCTCTCAGCGCCGCGCTCGCCGCGCTGGTCGTCGTGATCCCGCTGGTCGGTTGCGGGCCCGCGCCGTGGGCCGCGCAGGCGACGACACCCGCGCCCGCTCCCACGACCGCCGTCCCGGTTCCGACGCCGGTCTCCAACGATCTGTCGGGCGGATCGACCCAGCGCACGCTCACGGCGGGCGCGGTCTCGGCAGCCGTGAACTACTGGTCGACGTTGCGGATGGACCGCTGGACGCCGGCGGCGATCAAGCCGATCAGTCTGTCGATGGTGACGACGATCACGCCCAATGACGGGCAGAAGGTCTATCTCCAGCGCGCCACGATGACCGCGATCCCCGCGAATGCGTCGCAGACGTTCGCACCGCTGGATGCCCAGGTGGATCAGGCCACGGTCTCTCCCGGATACCTGGTGCTGTCGCCCTACAGCTACTCCAACACCTTCAATGTCGGCACGGTCCCCGCCGAGGCCACGTACGTCACGGTGCAGTTCGAGTACGACTTCCTCGTGCAGACGACGCCCACCTCGACCGAGTTCGCGAAGCAGACCGGGAGTGACACGCTGACGATCGCGATCGCCGCCCAGAACGGCGGCTGAACGCGCCTTCCTCAAGATCGGGTAAAGACCGTGTCGAGGTTTTCCTGATTCGCACGTCCCGCCGGTGGTCCATAGATAGCGTGTGGATCATGCTTCCCGCCCCCTCGCGTCCTCCCCGCCTCCGCGCCCTCGCCGCCGCCGCCGCGGGCCTCGTGGTGCTGACGTCTCTGACCGGCTGCACCCAGATCGCCAGCGCCTTCAACAGTCTGCAGCAGAACGCGGTGTCCACGCCTGCCCCGCGCCCGGCGGTCACCCAGGCCGTCAGCATGCCCTACGACTCGAAGTTCACCTACGACGGCTCGGTGTCGCTGTCCACCGACGTCGCCGATGGGCTCGAGGTGCGCCTGGACGTCTGGGCCGCCGATCCGAAGCGCACTCAGGAGTGGGCACCCGACAACGACAAGACCTTCGGTTTCGCGGTCAACGTGGTCGATCACCGCGTCGATGAGAAGGCGGTGCTCACGCAGAAGCGACGTGTGTACCTGTCGATGATCAGCATCACCTCGCAGGTGTCGCAGTCCACGATCGGTCAGCAGCAGATGATGTCGCCGTTCCAGTTCTCGGCCGACCCTCGCACCCTGGTGCCGTCCGACACGATGCGCTCCGACCGCGGCCTGCTGCTGAACACCTTCCAGGGCGGCCTGCTCGTGCCGACGACGACGATCCACCAGCTGCCGGCCGACACCTACGGGATCACCCTCCAGTTCGCCTTGCAGGTGTGGGTGGAGGGCACCGCCAACACGGATACGAGCTTCCAGCAGCAGACCGTCTATCAGGTTCTTCCGATCGCCATCTTCTCCCCGACCACCCCCACTCAATAGGCTGTTGTCCACACCGACACGAGGTACACCGTGAGCACGCCCTTCGACACCGGCCGGCAGGCCGCCGAACCGCAGTTCCGTGCGGCACCCTTCGGGGCACCGCCGGCACCGCCGGCGCAGCCGTACGGGTTCCCCGTGCCGCAGGAGTCCTTCCACGCCGCGGATCTCACGATCCCCGAGTTCGACGATTTCTCGTCGGTGCTCGAGCACACCAGCGTGCACCGCTCGACCATCGGGTGCGTCGTGCCGGCGTACAACGAGGAGGAGTCGATCGCCGACGTGCTGCGCTCGCTGCTCGGGCAGAGCCGTGTGCCCGACGTGATCCACGTCGTCGTCAACAACACGTCCGACGCGACGGTCAAGATCGCGTCGGAGTTCAGCGGTCCGCACGAGATCACCACAGAGCTGGGCGAGCAGTTCACCGAGGTGTTCGTCCACGACATCGGCAAGAACCCCGACAAGAAGGTCGGAGCGCTCAACTACGGCTACGCACTGGTCGAGGGGTACGACTACCTTCTCGGTGTGGACGGTGACACGATCGCCGACCGCCGGGCCGTCGAGTTCCTCGAGGGCGAAGCCGTCGGCGACTCCCGCATCGGCGGGATCTCTGCGATCTACTCGATCGATGACCGCCCGATCAAGGGCGTCATCGCGAAGTTCCTCATCGCCGGCCAGCGCACGCAGTTCGCGGCCTTCAACCTGCAGAACCTGTTGCGCGGGCGCAACATGGCGGTGCTGGGCGGGCAGTTCTCGATCTTCTCGACGACGGCGCTGCGCGATGTCATGAAGGCGAACCACCAGAACTCGCCCTGGGTGAAGGACAGCGAGGTCGAGGACTCGCTGCTGTCGCTGCAGATCAAGAGCGCCGGCTACCTCACCAAGATCAGCCCCTTCGCCCGCGCCGACGTGGGCGGCATGACCACGCTCAAGGGCTACGACGCCCAGCAGGTGAAGTGGACCTACGGCGCGATCGAGCTCATGTGGCCGGGTCAGCGCGGCGACACCAAGGGGCAGCCGTTCCACCCGAACCTGCGCCTGCGGTGGTTCGAGAACTTCTCGATGCTCACCAACCTCTTCGTGCGCGTCGCCTTCCTCACCCTGTTGATCGCCTCGCTCTCGATCAACGCGTTCGTCTTCTCACCGTGGTGGCTCATCCCGCCGGTGGTCGCGATGATGCTGAACCTGCGGGTCGCACGGGCGATGGAGACCTGCAACAGTCGCGATCTCCTCTTCGCCGGCCTGATGTTCCCCGCGGAGATCTTCATGTGGGTGCGCATCAGCCACTTCCTGCGGTCGTGGACGCGGTTCCTGTCGCGCAAGAAGGTCGACAACTGGGCGATGCAGGCCAAGGCCGAACGCGGCGGCGGCAGCATCGGCCACTGGGTGCCGTTCATCATGCTCGCCATCGTCGCGATCGCGGTCGCGGTGATCTGGAACATGCTCGACCCGGTGGCGCAGTCGGCGATCCTCTGGGTGGGCTGGCCCATCGTCGGAGTGGTCACGGTCATCCAGACCGTGCTCATGTCGTTCCGGCTGTTCCGTCGCCACCAGGGTTTCAAGGTCTGACGCCCCGTGACGAAGACCCGCGGCGCCCGTCGGCGAGCCTCGTCGGCGATGCTCAGGCGGCGTGCTCTGCCGTCAGCCGGTAGCCCACGCCGCGCACCGTCTCGATGTACCGCGGGTTGGCGGGGTTGTCACCGAGCTTTCGGCGGAGGTTGGTCATGTGCGCCTCGATCGCGCGCTTGTCGGCCTCGCCCACGAAGTAGCTCGTCACGTACGACTCTCCGCGAAGGACGAGGGTCAGATCGGCCTTGCTGCGCACCCGCCGCTTGGACTCCATGAGGGTTGCCAGCAGATCGAACTCGGTGCGGGTGAGCACCAGCTCCTGACCGGCGATCGCGGCGACGCGCTGCTCCGGGTTCACGGCGAGATCGCGGTGCGCGACCCAGCCGGGCCCGGTGTGGGCGACCACCTCACCGGCGGCCCCCGCCGTGGCGAGGGCGCTCCCGGGCGACTGGGGCCCGACACTCGAGGGCACGACGATCGGCTGCGCCGGCGTGGCGGGTGCCGCGGACGCAACAGGTGCGGCGGATGCCGGGGCCGTCTGCTCCTGCGGCTGCGCGGGCGCTGCGGAGGGCTGCACACCGTCGAAGCTGTAGGGCGGGTCGGCCGGCGCGGCGGGAGGCCAGCCGACGGGCTGGGCCTCGACCGGCGTCGGCCAGCCGGGAGCCTGCGGCGGATACCCGTACCCGGCGGCGGGAGCCTGCGGCATCCCGTAGTCGGGCACGCGCGGCGCGCCCGGACGCGCTCCGGGGAAGGACGGGCCGCCGACCTCCTGGCGCGGCGCGGCCACCTGCGGCGCGCCGCCGGCCGTGGCGCGCGGGCGGCGCAGGAGCGAGTCGATGCGAGCGCGCAGCTCGCGCGGGCGGAACGGCTTCACGATGTAGTCGTCGGCGCCGGAGCCGAGCCCGACGACGACGTCGGCCTCTTCCTCGAGGCCGGTGATCATGATGATGAACGTGTCGCTTTGCGCGCGGATGCGCCGCGCTGCCTCGAACCCGTCGATACCGGGCATGTTCACGTCGAGAGTGGTGACGAGAGGCTGGTAGGAGAGCACCGCCCGCACGCCGTCGATGCCGTTGCCGACCGACACCGTCGAGAAGCCCGCGGCTTCGAGCACCTCGACGATGAGGTGACGGATGTCGGGATCATCCTCGATGATCACGGCGGTTTTCATCGGTAACGAAGGATCGGTCATGGTCCCGGGACTCTCCAGTAGGGGGGTGTGGAGCACGGTGCTGAGCCACAGTCTAGCCACGCCTCGCGGCGGCGGTATCCGAGCGGCGTCAGCGCACGCCGCTGGTGAGTTCCGCGGCCGCGGCGGGCCACCACAACCCGGCCGCCGGACCGCCGTTGCAGACGCCGTCGCTCTCGCCCGGAGGCTTGATCCAGAGGTTGGTGTCCACGACGTCGTCGCCGAAGGTCCCGGTGGCATCGCCGACGCGCTGCCCGGACGGGTTGCACCAGGTCGCACCGGCGGTCGCGACGCCGTTGCGGGAGGTGTCGATGATGGCGTGGGTGCCCCCCAGGCGGTCCGAGAGGGCGTGCGCGTAGGCGAACTCGTCGTACGTCGACTGGTAGTTGGAGACGTTGGTGGCCACACCGCGCACCCGGTCGATGATGCCCATCTGGCGGATGAGCTGGGCCATCTCGTCGGGGCTGTGCCAGGCGCTGTGTCCCCCGTCGATGTAGATCCACGTCGCCGTCGACGAGAGGGCGTCGACCGCGCCCGAGAGGAAGCCGGCACGCGTCGCGACATCCCCGCACTCGCTGGTCAGGGCGATGCTGTCGGGCTCGAGGATGATGATCTTCTGCTGGTCGGGCGCCGTCTTCAGCGCCTTTCCGATCTCCGCGACCCAGCGGGGGTAGTCGGCGGGCGACAGGCCGCCGGCGGAGTGATTGCCGCAATCGCGGTCGGGCAGGCCGTAGACGACCATCGCCGTGGCGCGATTCTGATCGCGGGCCTGGGCGATGAGGTCCAGAACCGTTGCGCCGACGGTTCCGATGGGATCCTGCTCAGGGGTCAGCCAGTAGGCGGTGGGCTGCGCGGCGAGGTAGGTCGTGCCGGCGGTGGCATCGGCATCCATCGGCAGGTTCTCGAGCGCGATCCGTGCCTTCGACTGCTGCGGCGCGATGACGGTCGTTCCGACGGCGGGCGGCTGGGCGAGCATGGCATGCACCCCCTGGGTGACGGCGATCCCCACCGCGGCGATCGCGCCCACCACGATCACGGCGGCGAGGACGATGACGGCGATGACGATTCCGCGTCTTGGCACGCGCCGAGGGGACAGGATGCGCCTGCGGGGGGAGGAGGACACGTCTGAACTGTACCGGTGCGGGGAGCGCGGGCGGCCGTTCAGAGGTCGTTGCGGTCGCGACGACGGCGAACGGCGAGGGCGACGAGCACGACCGCGCCGGCGAGGACGAGCGCTCCGCCGCCCACCCAGACGCCGACGAGCTGACCGCTGTCGCCACCCGTGCGCGGAAGGCCGTCGGCGCCGGTGATCGACGCGCTGGCCGTACCGCCGGCCGAGCTGCGCGAGATCGCAGCGATGTTGTAGACGCCGCTCGCGGTCGCGGGCAGGACGATGCGGACCTCGCCGAGGGCGCCGTTCGCGTCGGAGGTGCGTGTGGTGCTGCCCGTGCTGATGCCGAGGTGCACCATGGCGAACGACGTGTTCGCGCCGTCGTGCCCGGTGACGGTGATGGTGACCGGCTCATCGGCGCCGAACGTGCGCTCTGCGCAGGAGAACGACAGGGTGCCGCCGGCGGTGATGCTGGCCGGAGAGGTCGTGCACGAGTCGACCGGCGGGTAGATCGTGGAGGCGTGGGCCGCGTTCGGGGCGAGCGCGAGAACGACGCCCACCAGGGCGGCCCCCGCGGCGCGCGCCAGACGGTCGACGGTACGGCGGCGCGAGCGGGTCATGGAGCTTCTTCCTGCGGTGTGCACCAGACCGGCGACGAACCGGCCGAGCGTGCGATGCAGGGAGCCTACCCCGCGCCGCAGGTCGCCACGACGACGGGAGCGCGCGCGGCATCCGCCGTCGGCGTGACGACGGCCTGGGCGTCGCCGGCGGCGGTGTTCGCCCGGACGGTGACCGTCACGCCCGTCGATGCTCCCGGGGTGAGGTCGATGCCGAAGGTGAGCACCCGGCGTCCCTCGTGCACGCCGCCCGAGAAGCCGGCGCCGTTCGTGGCCGTCGCCGAGACGAGCTCGAAGCCCTGCGGCAGGTAGATGTTGCCGACGACCTCGGCGGCGCCCGGCGCCGTGCCGTAGACGCCGCCGCCGGTGATGTACTCCGGCAGCGCCGTCGCGGCGTCGGCGGGCGCGCGGCTGGTCAGGGTGAGCTGCAGGGTGAGCTGGCGGGGCGCGCTCTGCCCGCCCGGCCGGCACGATCCCCAGGCGAGAGACACGTCGGGGTCGATGTAGTAGCTCATCTTCGACCCGGTGCCGTCGTTGAGGAAGACGCCGAACCGTGCCGTGTGCGCGTCGGTGACCGGAAGCTGACCGGACACGACGGTGCCGTCGATGATCGCCTGCTCGTCGGCGTGCGCGCTCCACGCGAGCAGGCGATGCTCTTCGCCGGCCCGGGTGAGGGCGGAGATGAGGCCGGATGCCGAGCCCCGCCCGTCGGCGAGGGCCTGGAAGACCGCGCCGGCCGCACCGGCGAAGAACGCGTCCTGATCGGCGGGCTTGGCGTACCGCAGGTACACCTCGTTGAGCAGCAGCGGGATCGCGTTGTCGGCGCTGAGGGCGTCGCCGCTCGGGAGGGCGACCGGGCCGGTGGTCTGCAGCAGGTACGACAGCACGACCGGGTCGATGGCGAGCACGCCGTCGACGTCGGTGCCTGTCTTCAGCCGGTACATCTCCCGCGCGATCGGAGCGTCGACCGTGAAGTCGGGGATCTGCGTGAGGTTCTGGAAGTATCGCGCCGGCTTGGTGTCGTAGATCTTCGTGACCTCGTCGGGCAGGGCGACGACCGGGTTCGTGAAGCCGCGCGGCAGATCGCCCGACGAGAGCGCGCCGATCAGTGACAGACGTCCGTCATCGGCACGCAGCACCACCGCGGCGCCGGCGATGCCGCCCAGCGAGCGCCACTCGGCGTTGTTCTGGACGAGCACCAGGTATGTCCGCGGTCCGTTTCGACCGAGCATGTCGGGCAGCAGCCGCGACGTGCGCGACAGGGTGTCCACGGCGGTCGACACGCTCGAGAAGAGATCGTCGGCACGGTCGACGGCCGTGCCGACGACGCCGATCAGCGGGGTGCGGTCGATGTCCTGCACGGCGACGGCGGCGTCGGCTGCGCGCGTCACGGCATCCTGGGCGGGTGTCACGAGACCCGCGAGGACACTCGTGTCGAGGCGTCCGCCGACGGGGCGCAGACCGTCGATCGACACGTTCTGAGCGGCGGTAGCGAGGGGCAGCAGACTCTCCCGAAGAAGTTCGTCGGATGCCGCGGCCACCGTGCCGAACGCCGCCAGCTGCGGGCCGATCCACGGCGTGTGGCTGGCGAGCGCCCAGACGGGGTCGGAGGTGAGCTGGTGCGCCTCGGACGCGTCGGCGGCCAGCCGTGCCAGCGTCGGCGCAGCGGATGACGGGTCGGCGGCCAGCGCCGCGGTGCTCTGCGCTGCTCCGGTCTGTATCCGCTGCAGATGCTGGTAGGCGAGGGCCCCGCGCACGCCCACCCACACGGCGATCACGACCGCCAGCAGCAGCAGACCGGCGACGGTCCACGCGAAGATGCGGCCCGCGGTGCGCGCCGGGCGGGGGAGTGCGCTCACGCCACGATCCTACGGGGAGGCGCTCAGGCGATCACGCTCGCGCGCTCCCAGCGGTCGCCGCCGGCCAGCTGCGCCTCGTCGGCGGCGGCGGCGGCGGCCGTGATGAGGTCGTCGAGGTCGTAGCCGATGCGCGACACGCTCGCCCAGCCGATGCTGGCCGACAGGCGGACGGCGATCGATTGGTCGGTCGAGACGGTCGCCACACGCTCCAGCAATGCGCGCAGGAGGGGACGGACGGCGGCCTCATGGCGCGGCAGCAGAACGAGCATGCGCGAGGGTTCGAGCCGATCGAGATCGGCCTCGGCGGGGAAGACGGCGGCGACGTCCGACGCGAAGCGCTCGAGGACACGGCTGTACGCCAGCGCGCTGGAGGCTTCGCGCAGCGCGATCGGGTCGTCGAGGCGAACGTCCAGCAGCGACCACCACGCGTCGTCGAATCGCTCCGCGCGGGCGAGTCGGTCACGTGCGATGACTCGGAAGCCGGCGACCGTCGCCGTCACCGAGGTCGGGTTCTCGGCCCGGGTGAGCAGCAGCAGCGTGGTCAAGGCGGTCACGAGCGTGATGGCCGCGACTACCGGGGTGAAGTCTTCCGTCGGAGGGAGGGTGTCGACCAGGCGCAGGCGGTCGCCCACGAGGTCGGTGCAGAGCCACACCAGGGAGAACACCGCCACCAGGCCCGACGACAGTGCGAGCGGGATGATCACCCCGCGTGCTGCCGTGCGCACACCGACGAGTTCGATCGCCGTGGCTGCGGAGATCGCCGCGAACACGACGAGCTCGACGTTGCCGACCGCGTCTTCGGCGGCGGTGCCCGAGGTGAGCGCGACGGTCACGATGACCACGAGCGTCACACCGATCACCGCCGACAGCAGGATCGGTCGGCGCCCGCGGCGCGCGCGCAGGCCTACCCACACGAGGCCCAGAGCGAGGAGCATGAGTCCGTCGCTGAGGGCGTCGAGCCAGGCGTTGTCGAGGAGATTGGCGCTGGTCTGCAGGTAGCTCGCGGCCATGGCGGCGATGAATCCGCTGGACCAGATCGCGGCCTCCCGCGACGGCCGCTGCAAGAACCCCAGCCCGATCATGATCGCGGTGCACAGCGTCGTCAAGGCGACCATGACGGTCGAGATGCTCATGCGCTGACCTCCGTCGTGCTCGGACGGTGAGAGCCCCGCAACGGCAGGCGGACGGTCGCGGTCGTGCCGGTGCCGAGCGTGCTCTCCAGACTGATCGTGCCCGCGTTCTCCTCGATGATCTGGCGGGCGATCGACATTCCCAGTCCGGTGCCCGCGATGCCGCTCGCGGTGGCGCTGCGCGCGCGGAAGTAGGGGACGAAGACCCGCTCCAGATCGTCGGCCGCGATCCCGATGCCGGTGTCGGACACCCGCAGCACCGCGTCGTCGCCCTCTGCGGTGGTCATGACCTCGACGCTACCGCCGCGCGGGGTGTACTTGATCGCGTTGCTGATGAGGTTGTCGACGACCTGGCGCAGTCGGAAGCCGTCGCCGGTGATCGGCAGGGGGCGGTCGATGTTCGTCTGCAGGTCGATGTCGGAGGCGGCCGCGGCCGGGGCGAATGCGTCGGCCGTGGCTGCGGCGATGACCGACAGGTCGAATTGGTCGCTCATCTCCGGGGCGCGGTGGGAGTCGAGCAGCGATTTCGTGAGGGCCAGCATCCGTTCGGCGGCCCCCTCGATGACCGTCGCGTGCTCGCGCTGGGCCGGCGTGAGGTCTTCGGCGTCGAGCATGAGGTCGGCGTGACCGAGGATGACCGTGAGCGGGTTTCGCAGCTCGTGGGAGACGGCGCTGGTTGTCGCGCGCTGCTCTCGGCGCTCGCGCTCGGTGTCGGTGACGTCGTCGAGCTGGATGATGGAGACCTCCGTGTCGTCGTCGGTCTCGGTGCGCACCGTACGTCCGCGGATCGACATCGACAATGCGCGCCACTCTCCGCTGGCGTCGTACAGCCAGATCAGCTCGTTCTCGACCCGCTCGCCGCGGGCGGCGCGGGCGATGGAGGTCGCGTCGCGGGGAAGGGCGGTGCCGCGGTAGGCGCCGTACTCGACGGCGCGCGGCGGATGCCGGTAGTCGTCGTTGTCGTAGGCGTAGAGATGCCGGTAGGCGGCGTTGGCCAGGTCGATGTTCCCACGGTCGTCCACGCGGGCCAGTGCGGTGCTCACGGTGTCGAACAGTCCGTTGGCGCGGTCTTCGTGCACGCTCATCCGCGCGACGGCACGGTCGAGCTGGCGGGATTGACGCTGGATGAGAAGACGGAACGCACGGGTGCGACGGGCGCCCTGGTTCATGGCGATGCCGAGGAAGCCGAGTCCCAGCAGGACGATCATGATCTCCAGGGGCGACGTGAGCGGTGCCCCGGGAATCCACCAGCGCACGATCTGCAGCGCGAAGATGAGCCCGAGCGCGGCGACCACGGCAGCCATCGAGTAGTAGGTGGCCACCCACGCCATCGGGACGACCCACAGATATCCGAGCGTGTGGTCCGAGATGGCGAGCAGTCCGATCGCGACGGCGTCGGCGAAGGGCAGTGCGAGGACGAGCTCGCGGTGGCGGGCCCACGGCATCACCACCGCCCACGACGTGATCGCGCAGATCAGGGCGAGCCCCGTCAGCAGCGAGATGTCGCCGAAGAGCCGCGGATTGAGCAGCGTCACGCCCAGTGCGACCGCGACGGTGCTGAAGCCGACCATGAGCTGCCACTGCCACACGGACCTCACGACGGTGCCGATCAGCTGGCTGTCGGCCCATCGACTCTCGACGCGGGGGGTGGTCATCGGTTCCTCATCCGGCAGTCTATTGATCCGCGTCGGCGGCAGCTGTGCCGCCGCGGGGAAGCAGCAGGGTCGCCTTCGTGCCGTGTCCGGGAAGCGACACGATCATGACCTCCCCGCCGTTGCGTCGTGCGAGCATCCGGGCGATGGGCAGCCCCAAACCCGTCCCCGGGGTCGCACGGACCTCGGCCTGCTCGCCGCGGTAGAACGGGTCGAAGACCTGCGCGAGGGCGTCGGGCTCGATGCCCGGACCGGTGTCGCTGACGGTGAACATCACGTCGGCGGCGACACCCGAGATCTCGACACGGACGGCGCCGCCGGCCGGTGTGAACTTGACGGCGTTGGACAGCAGGTTGCCCAGTGCGCGCGCGGCGTCGTCGCGGTCGGCGAAGACCTCCATGCCCTCGGCGGTGTCGATGTCGACCTCGATGGAGCGCGCGGTGGCGCTGCCGGTGTGGTGCGCGACGACCTCGTGCACCAGGTCGGATGCCGCGATCTCGAGCGGTCGCGGTCGTTCGGCCTGGGTGCGGCTGAAGGCGAGGAGGTCGTCGAGCATGCCGGCCAACCGTCCGGTGTTGCGGTGGATCGCATCGACCCAGGGGACGGCGTGCGCGGGCAGATCGACGTCGGCGAGCAGCTCGCTGTAGCCGGCGATGATCGTGACGGGGGTGCGCAGCTCATGACCGGTCGTGGAGAGGAAGTCCTGCCGCTGCCGTTCGAGGTCATAACGCACCTGGAGGGTGGCGGCGGTGGCGCGAGCGGCCTCGGCGCCCTTCTCCGCGGCATCCACCGCCGTGCGGGCGTTGCGCAGCGACTCGTTGCGTTCGGTGGTCGTCAGAACCGTGAAGATCGCGAGCGCGGCGACGAAGGCGGCGACCGTGATGGCGAGCTCGGTGGGGTCGATGCGGGCCGGGTCGAACACGCCCATGCTCAGCCTGCTGAACAGCATCGTCGTCAGCGCGACGACGAGGGCCTGGATCTGGGCGAACAGTGGCGGGAAACGCAGGGAGGCCCACGCCAACGGCACGAAGACGAGGAATGCGAGCGGCAGAGGGCTGAGGGGCCCGACGCCCGCTGCGATGACGATGAGCATCACGAGGATCTGCGCCGCTGACTCGCCCGGACGAGAAGGCGGTTGCGGCTGCCCCTCGAAGAGCGCGAGAGGAACGATCAGCAGCACCGCCGACAGGTGGGAGGCGCAGGTGATGATCGCCGAAGCGAGGGGTTCACCCTCGACGAGGGTGATGTTGATGAGCGCGATGAGCAGGGCGAAGACCATGGCGGAGACCGTGGACAGGCCGACGAACTGCACCGCGTCGGTGGTTGTGCGCAGGCGTGCGTCTCGGCCCCGGCGCAGCAGCAGCCAGCCCAGCATCGCCGCTTCGATCGCGTTCGCCAGTCCGTACAGACCGCTGAGCTCGGCGGGTCGCCCCGCCACGAGGTTGCCGGCGGTCGTCGCGACGAGCACGATGCACACCGCCACCGCGCGGCGATGCGGCGGCGCGCGCAGGACGAGCACGACAGAGACGCCGGCCGCGGGCCACCACAGGGCCACCGGCACGCCGGGAACGGCGAAGCCGACCGCCACCACTGACAGCACGAAGATGAGCACTGCTCCGCCCAGCCAGAAGCCCAGGGTGCGCCACGCAGCTGTGGGGCGATCGACGGGGCGATCCACCCCGGAGGCTGTCATACGAGTACGCTAATGGCATTCGGGGGAAATCTAGGCAGGCTAGTTATCGAGGGGCTGAGTCGGTGGAGGACGCACCCATGGCGAACGTGCTCGTTGTCGATGACGACGCCGACGTCGCCGAACTGGTGCGCACGGTCTTGAGCATCGCCGGTCATGAGGTCACCGTCGCCGCCGACGGCGAGCGCGGAATCGCCGCGGCATCGGCAGTGCACCCCGATCCCATCGTTCTCGATTGGATGATGCCGGGGATGACGGGCATCGAGGTCTGTCGCACGCTGCGGCAGGATTCGTCGTTCGATGCCACCCGCATCATCATGCTCACGGCCAAATCGGCGCCGTCCGACATCGATGCGGCGCGCGGAGCGGGTGCTGACGACTACGTCGTCAAACCCTTCGCGCCGCGCGAGCTGCGTCGCCGCGTCGCCGAGCTGCTCGCCTCGTGACTGCGGCCGGCTCAGCCGGCGATGTCGATGAGGCGTGAACCCGCCCAGAGGCTGAGCACGGTGCCCGATGCGCCGCTGCTCGCGTCCAGTGCGAGCGGCCCGGCGGCATCGGCGGCGTCGAGCGTCGTGCATCCGAGATCGCTCGCTCCGGTCGCGTCGCTCGAGTGGGCGGTGATGCGGATGCCGCTGCACGCGGCATCCGTCTGCGCGATGTAGACGGTGTCTGCGCTCACGGCGACGGCGCGTGCCGCCTGAGCGAGACGCGTCCAGTTCTGCCCGTCCAAGCGGTAGGCGGCGTCGTCGCAGACGATCGCGGTGGTGCTGCCGGCCGAGCGCAGGCCCCAGGGTGTCGCGCAGGGGGCGGCGATGCGCGTGCCGTCGACGATGACGGCGCGCTCGCCGGGCAGCACGTAGGTGTCGACGGCGAAGATGTCGGGATAGGGCTCCCAGAACCGGCCGTCGGTGTAGGTGCGCAGCGTGTTCAGGGTGCAGTTCGCGCCGAGTGCGCTGACGGCGGTGGCGTTGCGTCCACCGAACGAGGTGAGGCTGAGCACCTGGACGGCGCCCTTCGCCGTGGGGGTGACGCTCTGCCACGTGGCGCCGTTGTCGTCGGAGCGTTCGACGACGGGCGCCGCGCCGCCGCACGCTCCCGCGGTGGCGCGCCACATCGCGTCGGCGCCGACGGACAGGAACCGCTCGGCCGCACCGGGCGCGCCGGCAGGGGTGGGGGACGCGGATGCCGTGGGTGTCGCCGTCGCTGTCGGGGTGCGGACGGCGTAGGTGAAGGTGGGCGCCGGTCCGACGGTGGCGTCGACGCCGCCGGGGCCGCGGACCTGCCGGAGCGCGGCGACGCTGAGCCCGACGGCCGCGACGGTGAGCGCGATCAGTCCGATCGCGATGAGCGTCGCGCCGCCGCGGCTCTTGGCGAAGCTGCGCGGGCGGGGCACGACTCAGCTCTCCCTGTCGGCCTCACGCGCGTCGCGGCGGGAGTCGAACCCGAGCTCGTCGAGCGTGGGGGCGGCGGGCACGCTGGCCAGCGGCGTGGTGCGTCCGCGGCGCTTGGCCCCCTTGCGCTCGGCCTTGGAGGTCTTGGCCGGGGTCTCGCGGTAGCCGTACCCGTATCCGTAGCCGTACCCGTAGGCGGAGTAGTACGAGTCGGGCCCGCGGGTGGGAACCATCGACATCACGAAGCCGGCGAGTTTGGCGCCGACGGTGTTGAGAGCCTCGGTGGCCCCCTGGAGCTGGTGCTTGGTCGTGCGGCCGGCCGAGATGATCAGCAGTGCGCCGCTGGTGACGCGCGCGAGGATGGCGGCGTCGGTGACGGGCAGCAGGGGCGGTGCGTCGCAGAGCACGACGTCGAAGTCCTTCTCGAGCATCTCGAGCAGCGTGTTCATCTGGCGGGAGCCGAGCAGCTCGCTGGGGTTCGGCGGGATCTTGCCGGCGGGCAGCACGTAGAGGCTGCGCCCGCCCCAGGGGAGCATGACCTCGCCGACCTTGGCGCGACCGATGAGCACGTCGGTGAGACCGGCGCCGCCCTCCATGCCGAGGTATTCGGCGACCTTGGGCTTGCGAAGGTCGGTGTCGAGCAGGGCGACGCGCTTGCCGGCGTCGGCGAGGGCGATGGCGAGGTTGATCGTCGTGGTCGACTTGCCCTCGCTGGGGATCGAGCTGGTGATGACGAAGCTGGATCGGCCGCCCATGTCGAGGAACTGCAGGTTGGTGCGCAGCGCCCGGAACGACTCGGCCCGAGGGCTGAGCGGATCGGCGTGGACGATGAGCGGGCGCTCCTTGGCTTTGGTGTCGTAGGCGATCGCGCCGATGCCGGGCGAGCCGGTGATCTGCTCGGCCTCGCGGGGCGTGCGCACCCGGTTGTCGAGGGTGGTGCGCAGCACCGCGACGCCGATGCCGAGGGCCAGGCCGACGAGAACACCGAGGGCGAGGTTCAGCGGCACGTTGGGGCTCGACGGCTTCAGCGCCGGCTGCGCGTCGCTGACGCGGCTGAGGCGGATGGCGCTGGCCCCGCTGTTGCTCTCGGGCTCGAGCTGCGGCACCGCGGAGGCGAGGCTCGCCGCGATCGCGTTGGCGATCTTGGCCGCCTGCACGGCGTCGGGGTCGGAGACCGTGATGGTGATGAGCGTGGAGTTGAGAGCGGCCGACGCCTTGACGTCTTTCGCGAGATCTTCGGCGGTGCGGGCGAGGCCGAGGTCGGCGATCACGGGGTTCAGCACGACGGGCGTCGTGGTGAGTCCCACGTAGGTGTTGATGCGCGCCTGGGCGAACGACGATCCCTGCTGCAGCTCCTGGGCCGTGTTGCCCGACTGCGTGGAGACGAAGACCGTGCTCGCGGACTCGTAGATCGGGGTCCTCGTGAGGGAGTAGCCCGCTGCCGCGCCGAGTCCCAGCAGGGTCAGCACGACGATCACGAGCCAGTTCTTGCGGAGGATGCGGATGTAGTCGCTGAGCTCCATGGTGCCTCTCGAAGACGCGCTGCCAGCCAGGAGGGGGGTTGCAAGGCCGGGACGATCGGACTCAGTCTGCCATAGCGGATGTTTCGGGCCGGTGTCCGGGCGGCAACACGTGCGTGTGCAGCCTGCACAGGTCGTCGTCGCCGTCGGTGCCGCCGTGTGAATCCGTCATCATCACCCCACATCGCTCAGCGGCTCAGCAGTTCAGCGGCTCAGCACTTCAGCGCGTAGCGGGCGCTCCCTCCGATGCGGGGCGTGCGGTCGGCATCGATCCACGGCGGCGGAATGAACCACACCCGCGCCGTCACGCCGACGCCGTCGACACGGATCTCCCACCCGTCGCTGTGGATGCGATGGTGGCAGCCGGTGCACAGCAGCACGCCGTTGTCGAGGTCGGTGGGCCCGGCATCCCTGTTCCACCAGGCGATGTGGTGGCCGTGGGTCCATGCCGGCGGTGCGCCGCAGAACGCGCAGCCGCCGTCTCGTTCGGCGAGGGCGAGCTTCTGGGCGGGAGAGAACAGGCGGCGCGCGCGGCCCCAGTCGAGAATGTCGCTGTCGCCGCCGAGGACGCACGGAATGACCTGCAAGTCGGCAGCGAGTCGACGCACCTCCTGGGTGGGCAGCGATGCGTCGAAACCATCGATGCTCGCGACACCGCATCCCGACTCGAGCTGGTCGAGCGTCATGCGCACGACGACCGTGGTCGTCGCCGCGGTGGGCACCTGTTCGCACCCGAGAGCGTGCGCACACAGTTCGTGCAGCGCGTCGGCCCGCATCTGCGGCAGCGTGCGCTCATCGCGGATGTCATCGCGCGCGGCACCTTCGACGCGGTCACCGCCCCGCGCGTCGCCGTGCTCGTGCTCGTGCTCGTGCCCGTGCTCGCGCCGCGGGGCGTGCTCGTTGTTCTGCAGCACGCGGGTGACCATCGCGTCGAGCACCGTCTTGATCGGCGCGGCGGTGGCCACGTCGAATACCCCGGTGAGGTGGAGCATGCCGTCTCGCTCCTGCATCCGCAGCGCGCGGGCCGACCGATGCTCCTCGTGCGCGGCGGCGAGCCCGTCGGGGTCGAGTTCGGCCTCCGCGTGCGCCAGCAGCCGGGTCATCTCGTCGGCCCGCAGCCCGGGTGCCCGCTGGCAGAGGTCACGCTCGGCGGCATCCCTGCGCGCGGAATCGACGCGGAGCGACAGCTTGTCGAGCAGAGTGATGATCGCCGACGCCGCCGTCATCGACAGAGCGCCCGCCGCCACAGCCGCCGCCACGTGCGGGTGCGCGGCGGGTCGCGACTCGCCGCTGATACCGGTGCGCGGCGCCGTGCTCTCGCCCACCTGCACGAGTCTGATCGCTTCGCCCACGCTCGCGCCGGTGGTGGCTTGGATCAGCGCGACGGGGGAGCGGAAGCCCTGCTTCTTGGCGAGGGAGTCGCCCCCGAGCTGCGGCCGCGACTGACGGGAGATCTCGGCTGCGACGGGCGCGAACGCGGCGTCGACCTGGCGCATGAGCACGCCGAAAGCGCGATTCACCTCGACGAGCGCGCTCGGTGACAGCGCGGCCGGCGCCTGTGCACCGCCCGCCGCCGCGAGCGCGTCGAGCGCTGCGGCGATGCCATCGAGCCTGTTCTCCATGACTTCGACATTAGAACATACCTACGACACTCGTTGGAGTTGTCCACAGGGGTCAGCCGAAGGCGATCCGCACGACGCGTTCGACGGCGACGAGCCCCGGCTCGAGCTCGACCGCGGAGCGTTCGTACGTGGCCGCCGAGCGGCCGTAGGGGTCGATGACGTCGTCGTCCTCGGGGGATGTCGGGGGCAGCGTGATCCCGCGGCGCCCGGCGATCGCGCCCAGCGCGGCGGCGAAGCGCTCCCGCGGAGGTGCGCCCTCCCCGGCGGTCGCTGCGGCCGTGCGCAGGTCGTCGTCGCTCAGATCGGCGACGAGGCGGGCGAACTCGCGCGCCGTGAAGGCCTGTCGCATGCGCGAGGGGTCGAGCTCGACGACCTCGCGGCGGTGGTCGCGCGCCATGGCGAGCACGAGATCGGCGGTGCGCACGTGCACCGGGGTGAGGTAGCGGGCGCCGTGGGCCGCCACGAGCGCCGGGTCGACGCCGCGGGTGAGGGCGAGGTCAGCGGCTTCGGGAGTCATCGGCATCCCGTCGCGCGCGCGAGCGCCGGCGCTGGAGACGCGCACCGGAAGATCGGCGAGGCGGGTGGCCAGCAGCTGCGCGGCCAGGGGGGAGCGGCAGATGTTGCCGGTGCACACGGTGAGGATCTCGAGCACGGTGACTTCCGGTGTCGATAGAGCGGGGGAGGGAGTGTGTGGCTCGCCGCGTGACCGGTAGTTTGGCCACGTGCCCGATCAGCTTAGCGACCCCGGTTCGTCCGCCCTCCAGGCGTCGACGCCTGCACGCCGCTCGCCGAGTGGGCGCGGCGCGTCGGAGGCGTCGGGCGAGACCGCGACGCCCGGGCGCCGTCGTCGCAAGCGCACCGACTGGCGTCTGGGCGGTACGGCGGTGCGCCGGTGGGACCTCTCCGTCCTGTCGGCGGCGCTCATCGGTGTGGGGCTCGGCGTCGTCGGCGGCGGCGCCGTGAGCCGCATCGCGGCGCCGTGGGCCGCCACCGCCTCGACCGTGGTGCTGTGGCTCGGGCTCGGTGGCGCCGTCGCATTCGCGTTCGCGCGGTCGCGGCCGGCCGGGCTGCTGAGGTTTCGGCCGATCGATGTGCTGTGGGGCGTCGGGCTGGGGCTCGGCCTGCGACTGATGCAGGGCTGGGTGAGCGGTGCGGATGCCGCGGCCTTCCCCTCCGCGATGGCGCTCGACGGCGGCCTGCCCTCGGGGTGGTGGCTGACGGAGGCGATTCCGGCGGGGCTGGTCGCGCCGCTGGTCGAGGAGTTCTTCTTCCGCACGGTCGTTCTCATCGCGGTGTATCAGTTGCTGCGGCGGAGCGTGGGTGGGGTGGCGGCCGGGGTGACGGCGGCGCTCGTGTCGGCGGGCGGGTTCGTGCTGTTGCACGCGACGGCGGGGGCGTTGACGCTGGTCGACGGCATCCAACTCTTCGCGGTGGGGGGCACGTGTGCGCTGGTGGTGCTGCTCACGGGCCGCATCTGGGGCGCGGTGTTGACGCACGTGGTCTACAACGTGACGTATCTGGTGCTCGTCGTGGTCGGAACGCTGGGTGCCGTCGCGCCCGCGGCGCCGTCGCTCGGCTGACGATTCCGCACGCGACACCAAGTTTTCACCAAAAGGATGATGAGAGCCCTCTCATCGTGCTCATAGGCTCGGGTGTCACCGGGAGTCATCAGACCGTCACGCGTCACACACCTGACACATTCGGCTGATAATCTCCCGACAGCCGGGGGGCCGAAACCGAGATATAGGAGGAAGCCGAAGTGTCGACCGATATTCAGGTCGATGCGACGACGGAGTCGCCTCACGACTCGACAGCACCCCGCGCGGACAGCGGCTTGATCACTGCTCCGGCCGGTGCGTCGACTCAGGCCACCAGCACCATGCGTCCCGCTGCCCCACCCTTCAACGATTGGCGTCGCCGCTTTCAGCGCCGGCTCGTCGTCAGCGACTTCCTCGTGCTGACCTGGGCCGTGTTCGGCGCTCAGATCGCGTGGTTCGGCTTCGGCAATGCGCAGGTCGCCATGCGCGACGACGTCCGCATCACCGACTTCTCCTATTGGGCGTTCTCCGTTCTCCTCATCGTGCTGTGGATGGGGGCGCTGTCGTGGAGCGACTCCCGCAGCTACCGCGTCATCGGCATCGGCACGAGCGAGTACGTGCGCATCGCCGTCTCGAGCTTCCGCTTGTTCGGTGTGATCGCGATCGTCGCGTTCCTGACGCGCATCGATGTCGCCCGCGGCTTCCTGCTGCTCAGCCTGCCGGTCGGTGTCGCCGTGCTCCTCTGGACGCGCTGGCTCTGGCGGCAGTGGCTGCTGTCGAAGCGTCGGACGGGGCAGTGGTCGGCACGGCTTCTGCTGGTGGGGTCGGAGTCGTCCGTGGCTCAGATCGCCCGAGAACTGCAGCGCTCGCCGCGCTCGGGGTACGTCGTGGTCGGGGCCTGCGTGCCGCACGGCAAGATCGCCGACGTCATCGAGGGCACCAACGTGCCGGTGATGGGCAGTGTCAACGCGGTGGCGTCGGCGATGCAGGCGGTCAACGCCGACACCGTCGCGATCACCAGCACCGATGAGCTTCCGGCCGACAAGGTCAAGGAGATCTCCTGGGGCCTCGAGGCGGGGCGCCAGCACCTGGTGCTCGCGCCGAGCATCATCGACATCGCCGGCCCGCGTCTGCACACGCGCCCTGTCGCCGGTTTGCCGCTGATTCATGTGGAGACCCCGCGGTTCACGCGCGGCCAGCTCTTCGTCAAGCGGACCTTCGACATCATCGCCGCCACGATCTTCATCGTGCTGCTGTCGCCGGTGCTGCTGATCGTGACGATCGCGGTGTCGTGGACGAGCGTCGGTCCTCTTCTTTATAAGCAGGAGCGCATCGGTCGCAACGGTGAGCCGTTCAAGATGCTCAAGTTCCGTTCGATGCGCGTCGGCGCCGATAAGGAACTGAAGGCGCTTCTTGAGGCGCAGGGCACGAGCGAGAAGCCGCTGTTCAAGATCAAGGACGACCCGCGGATCACTCCGGTGGGCAAGTTCATCCGCAAGTACTCGCTCGACGAGCTGCCGCAGCTTTTCAACGTGCTCGGCGGCTCGATGAGCCTGGTGGGCCCTCGTCCGCAGATCGCGGCGGAGGTGGCTCTCTACACGGATGCCGCGCGCCGGCGTCTGCTGGCCCGCCCCGGCCTCACCGGCCTCTGGCAGGTGAGCGGCCGTTCGAGCCTCGATTGGGAGGATGCCGTGCGCCTCGACCTCTACTACGTTGAGAACTGGTCGCTGGTCAGTGACCTGGCGATCCTTGTCAAGACGGCGCGGGCGGTCATTGCCCCAGGGGAGTCAGCGCATTAAATGACTACCCATCTCGCCCTCCCTAACGCGGAGACTTCAGAGAACACGCCAGCTTGATGCTGCGGAACCTCGTCACGACATATCTAGCGCGCTTTGCAGTCGTGCTGAGCACCTTCGTTCTGGTGCCGATCGTTGCACCAAGCGTCGGACTTCCGGCCTACGGTATGTACGCTTTGGTCTCGTCGATCAGCATTCTCTTTGCGCAAGATCTGGGCGTCGCTTCGGCGACGACCAGATTCGTTGCCGAAGCGAAGACCGTTGGCAGTCGTGTTCGCCTACGCCAGGTTTCAACTGCCAGCTCCTACTTCTTCCTCTCGCTGTCGATAGTGGTGTCCGCGGTTGTTGCATTGGTGTTCGTCTTTGTGCTGCCAGGCGTCGATGCCGGTCCAGAGGTAAACGTCGCTGCCCTCGGGGCTCTCGGAGTGTTGACTGTGTCAGTGTCAATGGGATCGCTCTCCCATCGACAGA
Source organism: Microbacterium sp. MRS-1 (assembly GCF_000585455.1). Lineage (NCBI taxonomy): Bacteria > Bacillati > Actinomycetota > Actinomycetes > Micrococcales > Microbacteriaceae > Microbacterium > Microbacterium sp. MRS-1. Next base: position 5,481 of record NZ_JAUF01000059.1, on the reverse strand, counting down.
TACTGGCCGGTGTGGGGCGTCTGGACGCCGCCAATGCGGTCCAAGTCGCACAGGCTGTCATCAGAGTGGCAGGCACCGTAATCATTCTCATATGGTGGCGCGACGTTGTCGCTGTGGCGCTGATTGACCTCATCGCTGCCACTGCCGGGACGATTGCAGTATGGGCTCTTCGCCGAAGGCTCTGTCCTGAAACGAACGCTAAGCGAGCTAGCTTTCGCTGGTCCGTTCTAAAGGAACTCCTGCGCTTCAGCGCTGATCTACTCGTTCTGACGCTGGCTGCAGCCGTCATTCTGCAAGCCGGCACGGTCTTGAGTGCGCTACTCCTCCCGCTGGGGGCAGCTGCAGTGTACAGCGCCGCGAACAGGGCATTCCTTCTTGTCCGAGAGGCTGCGAACTCGATCACCACGGCCCTGCTTCCGACAGCCACCGTTCACAGCGCAAGCGGGAATCATTCAGCGAACGGTCGTCTACTAATTAACGGTACTCGGCTCGCGAACGCGGCAATGATTGGCATTCTGGCACCCGTTGTAGTATTGGCCCACGAACTGCTGGAGATTTGGGTCGGATCCGATTTGGCTGCCGGCTATGTCGCGGCACAGATCCTAATCTTATCAATGCTCGCGAACAACAATCATGTCATTGCCACACCGATACTGATTGGGATGGGTCGTGTCAGAGCCTATGCAATCCTCCACGCCACTTGGGCAGTCGTAGGAATCGCGCTCGCCCCTTTGCTGGCACCCATTTTCGGCATCGGAGGCGTCGCCCTCGCTTTAAGTTTGCCAGTCATGGTTCTCGAGCCGGTCTACATCAGCATCGCTGTTCGGATCATAAATGTGCGATGGCAGGAGTATCTGGTTCAATCTATACTTCGACCGTATGCTGTAGCAGCCGCCCCTATCGCATTATTTCTTGTTTTTAGGTTCTTTTTTTCCCTCGATCTCCTCACCGTGCTCGGAATAACAGTCGCATGGCTAACAGTCTATTTCGCTCTTGCCTGGAGGCTCTCGCTCGACGCTGATGAGCGAGCCGCCGTGGTCCAGCGCCTGTTGCGCCGTAAGCATGGAGAGGAGAAGGATTGAAGACGTCGAAAGAACGTAACCAGACCGTGGTCATCTACATCAAGGACGGCCCCGAGTCGAGTTCGGCGCATTATAGGATCCTGCAGTACGTATCTCGCATGACGAGCCCCAATGTCAAAGTCAGGCTGAGAGTTCTTGCCCCTGGGTTCATCTGGCGTAGTCGGTACGATGCAGTCGGTCGAAGCGGAACCCTTTACCCGTTGATTGCCAAATTGTGCTACATATGTGTCGTTTCATTCCGAGGTGTGGTTCTTCTATCCTGGGATGCGTTGATCAGGCGCGACGTCGTAATCGTGCTTCGAAGCGTGCTCCCGAAGCTATTTAATCCCCTTTTTCAGGTGATCTACTCTGCCACTCTTCGAAGGGCAGGAACGGTAGTCTGGGATCTGGATGACGATCTGAGCGCCTCCGGTGAAATTTCCGCTGGAGAGGCGCGACTATTGTCTCGGTCCGCGAACTACGTCGTCGTGACCCATGAAGAACTCTTGAGGACATTGCCGCGACCACACGGGCGCGTGCAGATTCTGAACACAACTGATGGCGACTTCTCGCGGCGCTTAGTCGAGGGGGCTGAGAAGGATCGCATCAGGGCGTTAGAAACTGAGCTGCGGATCGTGTGGATCGGGTCATCATCGGGACTGCGCGATCTTGAGTCAATATTGCCGCAGCTTGATCGTGCCGCGCAGCGCATTCGCTCGGAACTGGGAAAGCGGGTTGTGCTTCGCGTCGTATGCAACCTTCCATTGTCTCCAGTGGACGTGCAGCACCTAAACGTAGACAACGTGCGATGGGCCCGCAGTACTGCGGTGGATATCGCGATGTCATCGCACGTGGGTGTCATGCCCCTACTCCCGTCGAAGTTCGCTCGCGGTAAAGGAGCCTTCAAGCTCATCCAGTACATGGCTGCCGGGCTTCCGGTGATTGCGTCGCAAGTGGGCCATAATTCGCGAGTGGTGCGAGATGGGGTGGGCGGCTGGCTCGTTGCGGACGGTGATGTCGTGGGGTGGGAGGAACGCGTGGTTGCGCTCGCGCGCAACTCGGGGCTGTGGGTAGACGCCAGCAGGGAAGCTCGTCAAGAGTGGGTCGACCGGTTCGACTTCGAAGAAGCTCAGAGGTTCTGGATGGAGGTTGTACGTGCAAGCGCCTAGGTTTGTGACAACACACATCAGCCCGTCCACTTCTCGCGATTCCCGGGTCGGGAGTGGATCTTCGGTTCTGCCGGCGTACTTGGCGGTTATTGCCGTGAACCTGATTATCGTGTTGCTGGCGAGCCTAGCGGGGTCGGGGGAGAGCATCGCAATGCCTTACGCGATGCTCTCTGTCGGCGCCGGAGTAGTCATCTTTCGACACGTCGTCCGCGTTTCGGGTCATCTATTGACCCCTTTGACCCTCTACGTCGCCGTATGGATGATCTTGATCCCATCAACGGCGTTCGCGGTGCCGCTGATGGATGAGATGAGTTCTGAGCAGATCGCTGTTTGCGCGATTTTTGGCATTGCCTTCTCTGCCGGCGGCGTCCTCTTCGGATTGCATAGATATCAGCCGACGTCATCCAAGACTTTTTTCGGTGATGTGGACCATCAAAAGCGTTTGGCGAGAGCAGCATCAGTCCTGCTTGTGATTTCGATCGGCGCGATTGCGCTCAATCTGCTCCTTGAAGGGCGAATCGCGCTCTTTGCCGCCGAGGGGGAGGATCGGAAGGCAGCTGCGCACTTCGTTGGATACCCGATTCTCTCTTCGTTGGGCAGCATCTCGATTGCCGTGTACGCTGCTTCGAGACGCGCTTCAGGTCGTCAAGTGATCCTTTCAATCGTCTATATCGTGCTTCAATTGCTAACCGCCCAGCGCTTCGTTGCCGTCGTGACACTGATTCTCGCAGTCGTCGCGTTCGCCAGTGTGCACGAGCTCAGTCGTAAGAATATCCGCAAGGTATTGTTGCTTGTACTCGCTGTCCTCGGTGTGTTTGTGTTGGTCTCCCTCTATCGTGGTGGAGCGTCTGATCAGCAGATGTACTTCATCAATACTGGCCTCTACGGCGGAGATCCTGTTATTCTCCAGGCGACCGAAATACTTCGCTATATCGGTCAAAGCCAGCGCAATTTGACAACCGTTATGGAGCGCGGATTCGACGTCACTTCCGCGGGGAACTTCACCTTGTCGCCCCTTACTGCTCTGTTTCAGGAAGTTCCGACTGGTCTCGGGACATCTATTCACGGATATACCGCGAATAACGTCATCGCCTATCTCTACTCTGACTTCGGGACACTGTGGCCCTTCGCGGTTCTAGGATTGGCATTGATTGCGCACGCTTCCTATTACCGGATGCTCTCGCAGGGTTCTTTTGCCTCGATCTTCCTGTGGTGTGTAGTGTCCCTTGGTCTGGCGACCAGCTTCTTCGCCTACGTGAATGCATTCACATACTGGGTGCTGCTGTTTCCGCTCTTCGCGGCTTTATTGGAGTCTGCGACCCGTCCCTCGCAGCCAGTGGCGGTCGCCGCACTGTCCGCGAATTACTATTAGGATTGGATATTCAGTGAAGGTCTTGATTCTCAATCAGCACACAGAGAACTTTGGTGATGATGCTGCGGGGGATGGCATCATGAGAATAGTGGATAGCTATCCTTGCGTTGATCGGGTGGAGGTGGTGTACAACGGTCCGCAGGGAGAACCATACGGCGACCGGCGTTCGGTGGCTCCAAACGGAGTGAGGTTGAAAGACATAGGTCTATGGGGTCTCATAGCCTGGTCCGTTTCGCCACGATCGCTTCGTGCGCGCGGTCCGGCGGGGAAGCTCGTTGAGTTGATCCGGGAGGCCGACGTAGTTTTTGTTGCGCCTTCTGGAGCAAACATCGGAATCTATAGAGACTGGCAGTTCCTTTTTCGGTTGTTGATGGCAGTGCGTGAAGGTGCACGTCCGGTCTTTCACTGGAACACTATTGGGCGTAGTGGAAGCAGATTATTCGACCGGCTATCGGCGTATGTTTTGCGCCACTCGGACCTGTTCGTGCGTGAAATCGCATCCGCCCATTACGTCGAGTCCATGGGTCTCTCCTGCGAGACGGGTCCCGACACCGCCTTCGCTCTGCCGGCCGTGGAGATCGCCGTCGATGAGCGCCTCATCTCGGTCATCCCATCGGAACTTGACTCCTGGCACCCGGGTTTCAAGGAGAATGGCGTCAACAGAATCATCCTCAATGATCTGGCGGCCGTGCTTTCGGCGTTTGTGACCGAGAATGACCTACGGGTTCAGATTCTCCCGCATCTGCGGTCGGCCACGGAGCGTGCCTTTAATGCTGAGTTCTGTGCTGCACTCTCTCGCTTCGGCGTCGACTCCTCAAGGGTGTCGATTCGCGACGATGTCACTTCGTACGAGACGTATGATTTCGCAATCGCAACCAGCCGTGTCATCGTCGGCGGACGTTATCATTCGGTCGTCCTGGCCGCGAAGAACTTCCGCCCGTTTGTGTCCTGGAGCTACGAGAACAAGATGACCGAGGTCTGCCGCTACCTCCACATGGAGCATCTTGAAGTCGACCTCAAGTCGGACGGCGCGGGCGTCCGGTTTGCTTCAGCCCTACGAAGGGCTTTCGAGGAGGGCGCCGAGACTACGGAGCAATTGCGCAGAACGGTGAATGATGAGTTGGCTACGCGCGTCGGTGAAGTCGGCCGACGTTATCTGACTTGCGAGGATGCCGGCTAGCAAGCGCTCCTTCCATCGATTCTCCGACGATCCGCTTCACGGACCGTTGTTGACGGTTGTTGTAGAGCATGCCGCCGCCATGTCGGCGGGCGCGTGAGGGGCTTGTAGTCGGTGCGGCGGGGTCATTGAGGGCTCATCGCAATCGAGGGTGTAGGAGTGGTCTGAAGCCGCCGGCTTCGAGCAGCGACCGCGCGATGTAGTGAGTCAGGTTGCGGAAGCCCAGGGCCGATCCGCGGAGGTGTTCGAGGCGCCCGTTGATTGCCTCGGTGGGTCCGTTCGAGGTGCCGGGGCGGTCGAAGAACGCGAGCACGTCGGCTGCGCGCTGCTTCAAGGTCCGCCCGAGTCGGCGGATCTCGGTGAGAGCGGCGGGGACGCCGCTGCTGACGGCGTCGATCACTGCGCGCATCATCTCCTTGGCCTTGTTCTTGTCGGGTTCGCGGTAGGCCGCGACGATGCGCTGGTAGATGCCCCAGGTCGCTTCGACCTCGATGTGCTCCTCGGCGGCGAACACCGCGTCGAGGCGTGCGGTCTGCTTCTCGGTGAGCAAGCTCGCGCCGGTGTGAAGGGTGCGGCGGACACCGTAGAGCGGGTCACCGGCGTGGCCGCGGTGGCCGAGGTTGTCCGGCTCTTCGGACATCCGGCTCTTCGGACATCCGGTGGGGGTCATGGGGTGAGGCCGCCGGCGGCGAGGAGCATGCG
>NZ_JAUF01000058.1:0-44967 GCF_000585455.1 Microbacterium sp. MRS-1 | reverse complement strand
CACCGGGATCGGAGGCCAGACCCCCTCAGCCCGCGTTCACAACGTCACGGGGAAGTACAGCTAGTGAGGCTCCACCAGGCTCCAGGTCCCGCCGAACTTCGGCTCCCGGCCGTCGCCCGACGAGGTGCCGGTCAGGCGCCGGCGCACCCACGGACCCAGGTGTTCGCGCAGGTACTCGCGCTCCGCCAGGCGCACGGCATCCGGCAGCTCCGGCATGGCCCACCAGCCGTCGGGGACCGTCTCCCCGATGGCTTCCAGGACGCGGGCGGCGACACGGTGGTGACCACGACTGTTCATATGCAGGCGATCCTGAGACCAGAACGATGGATCCGACAGCTCGGCATCCGGCCAGTTCAGCGCGCGGATGACATCGGGGCGTTCGCCGACGCGCTGCACGACGGCATCCGACATGAGATCGCCGCGCCGCTGGATGAGCCGGTTCATCGGCAGCTGCGCCGAAGGATTGGCGCCCGACAGCAGAATCAGTGTGACGCCTTCCTCATCGCACCGCCGGAGCACCTGGCTGAACGCATCGGCGATGTGGCCGATCGACGTGCGCGGTCGCAGCATGTCGTTGCCGCCACCGTTGAACGACAGGTGGGTGGGCTTGAGTGCGAGAGCAGGCTCGAGCTGCTGGGCGACGATCGGCCAGATGAGCTTGCCGCGGATCGCAAGGTTGGCGTACTGGATGGGTTCGCCGCGGGAGTGCGCCCATCCCTGCGCGGTGAGGTCGGCCCACCCGCGCACGCGGCCGTCGGGCCGCTCGTCGCCGACGCCCTCCGTGAACGAGTCCCCGATCGCCACGAACCGCACCTCTGCCATCCGATCAGCCTACGCCGCGCTCTGCCGCGGGCTCACCGGTCCCCTTCGGTCGCTGCGGCGCAGCGAAAGCGGCAGATGCGGACGGATGCCGCGGATGCCGCGGCCTCAGCGGTCGTCGAGTGCCGCCCCGCGATGGTCGGCGAGGGCCCACGCGGCCGTCGCCGCGAGCACGAAGAACGTGGCGAACACGACGAAAAGCAGCGGTGCGCCATCGGCGGCGAGCAGGGGCGGCACGCTCAGCGGCGCCACGATGGACGCGATACGGCCGACGCCCGCGGCCCATCCGGCTCCGGTGGCACGCAGCGACGTGGGGTAGTTCTCCGGGGTCACGGCATACAGTGCGCCCCACGCGCCGAGGTTGAAGAACGACAGCGCCATCCCCGCGGCGATGATCATGCCTTCGCCCGTCGCGGTCCCGAAAGCGATCGCGGCCAGCGCCGATCCCGCGAGGAACACCGACAGCGTCACACGCCGTCCCCACACCTCGATGAGCCAGGCCGCCACGGCATAGCCCGGCAGCTGTGCGAGCGTGATGATCAGGGTGAAGCCGAACGATTTCACCAGCCCATACCCCTGCGCGAAGAGGATCGTCGGCATCCAGATGAACGCGCCGTAATACGAGAAGTTCACGCAGAACCAGACGATCCACAGCGCCCCCGTGCGCACGCGGAACTCGCCTGACCACAGTGCGCGCAGGCCGCGACCCGCAAGCTGCGCGCCCGCCGCGGCCGCTTCCGAGGTGTGGCGACGATGCGCGCCCTGCAGCGCCGGCGACGACTCGAACGTGCGGGTGACCGCGTCGGCCTCGCGGTGGCGTCCGCGTCGCGCGAGCCATCGCGGCGACTCCGGCAGCGACCAGCGGACGGTGAGCGCGTAGATCGCGGGGATCGCCCCGAGCACGAAGGCCCAGCGCCAGCCGTCGGCGGATGCCGGGATCACGAAGAACCCGATGAGCGCGGCCGCCGTCCAGCCCAAAGCCCAGAACGCCTCGAGGATGACGATGAGTCGCCCGCGCATGCGTGCCGGGGCGATCTCGCTGACGTAGGTGCTCGCGACCGGGAGCTCGGCGCCCAGACCCAGTCCGACGATGACGCGCAGCGCGATGAGCGCCGCAAGTCCCCCGGCCAGGGCGCTCGCCCCGGTCGCCAGACCGTAGACGAGCAGCGTGACCGCGAACACCGAGCGGCGGCCGAAACGGTCCGCCAGGAGGCCGCCCAGGCTCGCGCCGACCGCCATCCCGACGAACCCGGCCGACGCGATCCACGACGCCTGCTCGCCGGTCAACGACCACTGTGCGATCAATGCCGTGAGAACGAACGACACGAGCCCGACGTCCATCGCGTCGAGCGCCCAGCCGAGGCCGGAACCGGTCAGCACGCGCAGGTGTCGGCGGGTGAACGGCAGAGCGTCCAGCCTCTCCCCCACGTCGGTGCCGGTCGGTGTCGGCGCAGAGGGAGAGGCAGCGGCATCCGTCATGCCTGAATGCTACTCAGGATGCCGAGAGCATCTCCGACACCAGCGGCGCGACCTTCGTGCCGTACAGCTCGATCGAGCGCATGAGCTTCGCGTGCGAGAGGGTGCCGTTGGCGTACTTCAGGTCGAAGCGGGTCGCGCCGAGGGTCTTCATTGTGGCCGCGATCTTTCGAGCGACGGTCTCCGGCGATCCCGCGTAGACGGCGCCCTCCGCACCGATGTCGTGCTGGAACTGCAGCCGGCTGTATGGCGGCCATCCGCGCTCGGCGCCGATGGCGTTGCGGTTGGCCTCCATCGCCGGGTACAGCTCCTCCCACGCCTGCGCGTCGGTGTCGGCGATGTGACCGGGCGAGTGCACGCCGACGGGCATCGCCTCGGTGTGCCCGAACGACGCGAGCGAGCGGTGGTAGAGGTCGACGTAGGGGCGGAAGCGATCGGCCGAGCCGCCGATGATGGCCAGCATGAGTCCGTAGCCGTAGCGGGCCGTGCGCACGACCGACTCGGGCGAGCCACCGACTCCTACCCACGCGCGAATGCCGTTCTCCGTCTTCGGAAAGACGTCGGCGTTGTTCAGTGCTGCCCGCGTCGTGCCCTGCCAGGTCACGGGCTTCTCGGTGAGCAGCTGCGAGAAGAGGTCGAGCTTCTCCTCGAAGAGCACCTCGTAGTCGCCGAGGTCGTAGCCGAACAGCGGGAAGGACTCGATGAACGAACCCCGGCCGAGAATCACCTCGGCGCGCCCCGCGGACAGCGCGTCCAGCGTCGCGAAGCGCTCGTACACGCGCACCGGGTCGTCGCTGGAGAGCACGGTGACGGCCGTACCGAGGTGGATCCTCTCGGTACGGGCCGCCGCCGCAGCCAGCACCAGTTCCGGACTGGACACCGCGAATTCGTGGCGGTGGTGCTCCCCTACGCCGAAGAAGGAGAGCCCCACCTGGTCGGCGAGCACCGCCTGATCCACGATGTCGCGGATCGTCTGAGCGTCGCTCAGGCGCTCGCCGTCCTCGCCCACGGTGACGTCGCCGAAGGTATCCAGTCCCAGTTCTACATTCATACGAATGAGAACCCTCCCTGTGCCGTGATCATTCCGTGCGCGGTGTGGTCGTGCTCAGCCCTGTGCGAGGGCCATGCGCAGCGTATCGAGACCGACCCCACCGAGACGCAGCGCGCGCATGTGGAAGCGCTTGATGTCGAAGTCGGCGCCCTCGCGCTCGGCCGTCTCGTCGCGGATCTGCTCCCAGATGCGCTGGCCGACCTTGTAGGAGGGGGCCTGACCCGGCCAGCCGAGGTAGCGGTTGACCTCGAACTGGATGAACTCGTCCGACATGTTGACGTTGCGGCGCATGAACTCGAGCGCGAAGTCGGCATCCCAGATGCCCTGGCCGTCGGGTCGGGGCTTGCCCAGGTGCACGCCGATGTCGAGGACGACGCGAGCGGCGCGCATGCGCTGACCGTCGAGCATGCCGAGCCGATCGGCCGGGTCGTCGAGGTAGCCCAGCTGCTCCATGAGGCGCTCCGCATACAGGGCCCAGCCCTCCGCGTGACCGCTGGAGCCCGCGAGGAGGCGGCGCCAGGAGTTGAGCTCCGCGCGGTTGTAGACCGCCTGGGCGATCTGCAGGTGGTGGCCGGGAACGCCCTCGTGGTAGACCGTGGTCAGCTCGCGCCAGGTGTCGAAGGAGTCGACGCCCTCGGGCACCGACCACCACATCCGGCCGGGACGCGAGAAGTCGTCGGTCGGTCCGGTGTAGTAGATGCCGCCTTCGTTGGTCGGCGCGATCATGCACTCGAGCCGACGGATCTCCTCCGGGATGTCGAAGTGCGTCTTGCCGAGCTCCTCGACGGCACGATCGCTCGTGGCCTGCATCCACTCCTGAAGGGCCCGCGTGCCGCGCAGCTTGCGCGCCTCGTCGTTCTCGAGGAACGCCACGGCCTCCTCGACGGTCGCGCCCGGCAGAATCTCGTTGGCGATCGACTCCTGCTCCGCCACCATGCGGGCGAGCTCCTCGAGACCCCACTCGTAGGTCTCGTCGAGATCGATCACGGCCCCGAGGAAGCCGCGGGAGTGCAGCGCGTACAGCTCGCGTCCGACCGCATCGTTCTCGGATGCCGCGGGCGCCAGCTCGGTGCGCAGGAACTTCGCGAGTTCGTCGTACGCGACGCGGGCGGCGCCCGCGTGGCCGGAGAGGGTCTTCGCGAGAGAGGCGGGGAGCTGTCCCTCCGCCGGGGCCGCGTCAGCCGCGAACGTCGCGAAGAAGCCGTTGTCGGCGGTATAGCGGGCGATCTGCCCCACGACCTCCGTGACCTGACGGCGGGCGGGAACGACGCCCGTCGCGATGCCCTCGCGCAGTGTTTCGATGTACCCGCCGATCGCGTCGGGGATGGCCGACAGTCGCGCAGCGATCACCGACCAGTCCTCGACCGTGTCGGTGGGCATCAGGTCGAACACGTTGCGCAGCTCCTGCGCGGGCGAGGCGATCACGTTGAGGTCGCGCAGGTGCGCACCGGCCTCGTGCAGCGCGAGCGAGAGCTCGAGGTCGCCGGCGAGATCGGCCTTGGTGACCACGTCCACGTCGTCGACCGGCTCGGCCGCCTGCAAGGCCGACAGCGTGGCACGCGTGGCGTCGATGCGCGCCGCCGTGCCCGCGGGTGAGAGGTCATCGAGACGGCCGTTGTGCTCGAAGCGTCCGATGTAGGTGGCCAGTCCCGGAGAAAGCTCGGCAGAGGTGTCGACCCATGCCTCGGCGATCGCGTCGATCGGCGTGGGGGTACGTGGGGAGTCATTCATTCTTCGAGCCTAATCCCGACGCGGCACTGGCGTGGGTTCGGATGCCGGGGCGGACGGCACGCGATCTCAGCCGTGCTCCCCCGCGGCCTGCGATCCTCCTCGGGCGAGCTCAGTGGCCGGCGACGTCCCAATTCTCCCCGCGACCGATCTGTACGTCCAGGGGCACGGACAGCTCTGCGGCATCACCCATGCGGTCGTGGACGATCTTCTCGACCGTGTCCCACTCCCCCGGTGCCACCTCCACCACGAGCTCGTCGTGGATCTGGAGCAGCACCCGAGACGCGACACCCTGAGCGCGGAACTCGTCGTGGATGCGGAAGAGGGCGATCTTCATGATGTCGGCCGCGCTGCCCTGGATCGGGGCGTTCAGCGCCGCGCGCTCCGCATTCTCACGCAGCACGCGGTTGGGGCTCGCGAGATCGGGGAAGGGACGGCGGCGTCCGAAGATCGTCTCCGTGTAGCCGTCGATACGGGCCTGCTCGACGGAGGAGCGCAGGTAGTCGCGCACCGCGCCGAAGCGGGCGAAGTACTCGGTCATCAGCAGCTTCGCCTCGGACTGATCGATGCGCAGCTGCTTCGACAGACCGAACGCGCTGAGGCCGTACACGAGGCCGTAGCTCATCGCCTTGACCTTCGTGCGCATGGCCGGGGTCACGTCGGCCGGCTCGACGCCGAACACCCGTGCGCCGACGAACCGGTGCAGGTCTTCGCCCGAGTTGAAGGCCTCGATGAGACCCTCGTCGCCGGACAGATGCGCCATGATGCGCATCTCGATCTGCGAGTAGTCCGCCGTCAGCAGGGTCTCGTAGCCCTCGCCGACCTCGAACGCGGCGCGGATGCGCCGAGACTCCTCCGTGCGGATCGGGATGTTCTGCAGGTTCGGGTCGGTGCTCGACAGACGCCCCGTCTGGCTGCCCGTCTGCACGTACGTCGTATGGATGCGGCCGTCGGAGCCGGCGGCGCGATCATTGCCGATCGACGCATCGAGCGACTCGATGATCTGTCGGAGTTTGGTCGCCTCGCGATGCTGCAGGAGAAGATCGAGGAAGGGGTGCGGATTCGACTCCTGCAGGTCGGCGAGCACCGCGGCATCCGTAGAGTAGCCCGTCTTCGTCTTGCGGGTCTTTGGCAGCTCGAGCTGCTCGAACAGCACGTCCTGCAGCTGCTTGGGCGAACCCAGGTTCACCTCCCGACCGATCTCGGCGTAGGCGAGCTGGGCAACGGCCTCGGCGCGCGCGCCCAGCTCCGCAGAGAACCCCGAGAGCTTCTCGTGCGAGACGGCGACGCCGGCCACTTCCATGTCGGCCAGGGTGTCGAGAGTGGGCAGTTCGATCTCGGTCATCACACGGGCGACCGACGCGGGCATCTGGGCCCGCATGGCGTCGGCGACGCGCAGTGCGTACCACGACAGTTGACCCGGGGTGGCGCCTTCGGTCTCGGGTACCAGCTGCGTCGGATCGGCCTCGGGCAGCTTCTCGTCGAGATAGCGGTCGACGAGGTCACCGAGCCCCTTGTCGGGAAAGCTGGGGCGCAGCAGCCACCCGGCGAGGATCGGGTCGAAAACCAGGCCCCGCAGTCGCACTCCGGCACGTCGGAGGGCCTTCACCTGCGCCTTGGCATCGGCGATGACCTTCGGCGCATCACTGCTCAACCAGGGCCCGAGAGTTGCGGAAACGTCCGTCGACCAGGTCGTCTCGATGGCCTCATCGGCGGTGGCGAGGCCCAGTCGTGCGGGAAGGCCGCCCTCCGTCGTGAGCATGAGCGCCACCTCCTCGGCGTCGTCGGCCGCCGTGCGGGCGGCGACCCATGCCTCGAGCGCGGCGGCGTCGACCTCGACGGGCTTGGGCGCTGCGACCGTGTTCGCCGCGTGGTCGGCGCCGTCGTCGAGGTCGGCGCCGACGGCCTCGAAAACGCGCGGCAGAAGGGTGCGGAACTCCAGTCGGGCGAAGATGTCGCGGACAGCCTGCGCATCGATCGGCCGGACCGCGAGGTCGACCGGTCCGACGCCGAGCTCGACATCGCGCAGCAGGGCGTTCAGGTTCCTGTTGCGCCGCACGTCGTCGAGGTGATCGCGCAGATTGCCCCCCACGACTCCGGTGATCTTGTCGGCGTTCTCGAGCAGAGAGTCCAGACTCCCCCACTGTGTGAGCCACTTGACGGCGGTCTTCTCGCCCACTTTCGGCACCCCGGGCAGGTTGTCGCTGGTCTCGCCCACGAGCGCGGCGATGTCGGGGTAGTTGGCGGGCGGCAGGCCGTACTTCTCGACGACGGCATCCGGCGTGTAGCGCTTGAGCTGCGACACACCCTGCACGCTGGGGTAGAGCAGCGTCACGTCGTCGGTGACGAGTTGGATGGTGTCACGGTCGCCGGAGCAGACGAGCACGTCATAGCCTTCGGCCGCACCCTGCGTGGCGAGGGTCGCGAGGATGTCGTCGGCCTCGATGCCCTCCTTCGTGAGCACCGTCACGTTCATCGCGGCGAGGCACTCCTGCAGCAGGGGGATCTGGCCCTTGAACTCCGCCGGCGACTCGGAGCGATTCGCCTTGTACTCGGGGTACTTGTCGGTACGGAACGAGTGACGGGAGGTGTCGAACGCGACGGCGAGATGCGTCGGCTGCTCCGCCTTGACGAGGTTGACGAACATCGACAGGAAGCCGTAGATGCCGTTCGTGTGCTGACCGTCGCGCGTCGTGAAGTTGTCCACCGGAAGGGCGAAGAAGGCGCGGTAGGCCAGCGAATGGCCGTCCACGACGAGGAGAGTAGGCTTTGCGGAGTCCGTCACCCTGCAACTCTAGACGCGGGGGCGGACACCGGAACTTTCAACCCGATCACTTCCGAAGGTGGACGATGACCGCTGAGAACTCCCCTGTCGACGACGGCATGGATTGGGCGCGTCAGCGCGGCATGGGCGCCCTCGCCGAGAAGATGGGCATCGAGTTCACGGAGTTCAGCATCGAGCGCTCTGTCGCGACCATGCCCGTTGAGGGCAACACGCAGCCGGTCGGACTGCTGCACGGCGGTGCGTACGTCGTTCTCGGGGAGTCCCTCGGCTCGATGGCCGCCAACCTGCACGCGGGGCCCGGGCGACTCGCCGTCGGCGTCGACATCAACGCGACCCACACGCGATCCGCCACGAGCGGCGTCGTCACCGGGGTCTGCACGCCGGTTCATCTCGGCCGTAGCCTCACGGTCCACGAGATCGTCGTGACCGACGATCAGGGGCGGCGCTGCTCGACGATCCGCATCACGAACATGATCAGGGAGCGCTCGGCATCCTGAGCCGGCGCCCCCGCACGAGGTGGCGGCTCAGCCCTTCTTGGGCGAGAGCTGCTCGATGATCGCCTTGGCGACGTCCTGCATCGTCAGTCGGCGGTCCATCGACGCCTTCTGGATCCAGCGGAACGCCTCGGGCTCGCTCAGGCCCATCTTCTCGTTGAGCAGGCCCTTGGCGCGGTCGACGAGCTTACGGGTCTCGAAGCGCTCGACCATGTCGGCCACCTCGGCCTCGAGCGTGATGATCTGCTCGTAGCGCGCGAGGGCGATCTCGATCGCCGGCAGCAGGTCGTTGGGGGTGAACGGCTTGACCACGTAGGCCAGGGCGCCGGCCTCGCTGGCCCGCTCGACGAGCTCCTTCTGGCTGAACGCAGTCAGCAGCACGACGGGGGCGACGTGGTTCTTGCTGAGCTTCTCGGCGGCGCTGATGCCGTCCAGGACGGGCATCTTCACGTCCATGATGACGAGGTCCGGGCGCAGCTCGGTCGCCAGCTGCACGGCGGTCTCCCCGTCGCCGGCCTCCCCCACGACGTCGAAGCCGTTGTCGCGGAGGATCTCGACGATGTCGAGGCGGATCAGCGATTCGTCCTCGGCGACGACGACGCGTCGCGGGGAGGATGCCGTGGGAGTCGTGCTCGGTTCCTGCTCAGTCACCTTTGAATCCTACGGTATGGTCAATCCCGGACGTGCGCTGATGAACGTCCGCGTGCGCCGGTGTGGCGGAATGGCAGACGCGACCGACTCAAACTCGGTTGTCTTCGGACGTGTGGGTTCGACTCCCACCACCGGCACGGAAGATGCGGTGCCCATGGGCGCCGCATCTTGCGTTGCGGTGGTGTCGTGGTGGGACGCGCGTGTGGGTGGGCCCACGCGGCCGGAGGCTCCGCGCGCCGCGGAGCGGCGTGTGGAGGGGCCGTGGGGACGACCCCCCCACCGGCGCGCAACGCAGAGGGCGGATGCCGGCGATCCCGGCATCCGCCCTCTGGTGTCTCTGCGACCTACTTCTCCGACTGGTAGATCGGCGCCTTGCCGTGAACGGCGTCGCCGATCCGGTGCACCCGGATGTCGTTGGTCGAGCCGATGATTCCGGGAGGGGAACCGGAGATCACGACGACCTTGTCCCCTTCGGTGGCGAGGCCCTGGCCGAGGAAGAACTCGTCGACCTGCATGAACATCATGTCGGTGTGCGCGACGTGCTCCACGAGCGTCGACTGCACGCCCCACGTCAGCGCCATGCGGCGGCGGATGGCCGGGTCGACGGCGAAAGCCATCATCGGGATGCCGGGGCGCAGGCGCGACATGCGGCGCGCGGTGTCGCCGGACTCCGTGAAGATGGCGATGTACTTCGCCTCGATGAACTCCGCCACCTCGTTCGCGGCGAGGGTCAGGATGCCGCCCTGCGTGCGGGGCTTGGCGCTGAAGGGACGGATCCGCTCGAGACCGTGCTCCTCGGTCGACTCGACGATGCGGGCCATGGTCTGCACCGTCACGACCGGGTAGTCGCCGACGCTGGTCTCACCGGAGAGCATGACGGCGTCCGCGCCGTCGAGGACGGCGTTGGCGACGTCGGAGGCCTCGGCGCGCGTGGGCACCGGGGCGTGGGTCATCGACTCGAGCATCTGCGTCGCGACGATGACGGGCTTCGCCATCCGGCGGCACATCTCGACAGCGCGCTTCTGCACGACCGGCACGGCCTCCAGCGGAAGCTCGACCGCGAGGTCACCGCGGGCGACCATGATGCCGTCGAACGCGTCGATGATCTCCTCGAGATTGTCCACCGCCTGCGGCTTCTCGATCTTGGCGATCACGGGGACCTTGCGTCCCTCCTCCGCCATGATCTCGTGCACGCGGGTGATGTCGGCGGCGTCGCGCACGAACGACAGCGCGATGAGGTCGGCGCCGGCCTGGAGACCCCAGCGCAGGTCCGACTCGTCCTTCTCGGAGAGAGCCGGGACGCTGACGGCGACGCCCGGAAGGTTGATGCCCTTGTTGTTGGAGACGGTGCCCGCCACGATGACCTTGGTCGTGACGACGGGGCCGTCGACGCTCTCCACCTGGACGCGCACCTTGCCGTCGTCGATGAGGAGGAAGTCACCGGGCTTCACGTCGCCGGCGAGGCCCTTGAAGGTGGTGCCGACGAGGTCGCGCGTGCCGACGACGTCCTCCGTGGTGATGCGGAACGTGTCGCCGACAGCGAGGTCGTGAGGTCCGTCGCTGAACTTGCCGAGGCGGATCTTTGGGCCCTGCAGGTCGACGAGGATGGCGACGGCGCGGCCCGCGTCGTCGGCGGCCTTGCGCACGTTCGCGAAGCGGACTTCGTGCTCGGCGTACGAGCCGTGGCTCAGGTTCATTCGGGTGACGTCCACGCCCGCATCGATGATCGCGCGGATCATCTCATACGATTCGGTGGCCGGACCCAGGGTTGCGACGATCTTCGCGCGTCTCACTGAAGACTCTCCGGTCTCTATGGGTTGTTCGGGGGTGATTTCAGCCTACGCGGGCTGAAGGCCGATCGCGACGTCGGTCGGGCGCACCGGTGACGGCAGGCTCGTGCGTCCCATGAGGTACTCGTCGACGGCCGCCGCCGCGGCGCGACCCTCCGCGATCGCCCAGACGATCAGGGACTGTCCACGACCGGCGTCTCCGGCGACGAACACGCCGGGCGCGGTCGTCTGGTAGTCATCGCCGCGCTCGACGTTGCCGCGGCCCGTGAACACGGTACCGAGCTGCGATTCGAGTTCGGTGCGTTCGGGGCCGGTAAAACCCATCGCGATGAGGATGAGGTCAGCGGGGATCTCGCGCTCGGTGCCGCTGCGAGGTACCCGGCGGCCGTCGGGCAGGTATTCCGTCTCCGCAACGCGGAGAGCGCGCACCTCTCCCGCCTCGTTGCCCAGGAACTCCACCGTCGAGGCCAGGAAGCTGCGCTGCCCGCCCTCCTCGTGTGCCGAAGAGACCTCGAAGACGGTCGGCGTCATCGGCCACGGCTGGTGGTCGGGCCGGTTCGCCGGCGGCTGCTTGCCGATGGCGAGGTTCGTGACGCTGAGCGCGCCCTGGCGGTGCGCGGTTCCGATGCAGTCCGCACCGGTGTCACCGCCGCCGATGACGATCACGTGCTTGCCCTCGGCGTGGATCTGCTGCGGAACCTGGTCGCCGGCGACGGCCTTGTTCGACTCGATGAGGTACTCCATCGCGAAGTGCACACCGGCCAGGTCGCGCCCGGGGATGGCGAGCTCGCGCGGGAGTGTGGCTCCCGTGGCGATGACGACCGCGTCGTAGCGGGCACGCAGATCGCTCCAGGAGATGTCCTTGCCGATCTCGACGCCCGCGCGGAATCGCGTGCCCTCGTCCTGCATCTGACGCAGGCGTGACTCGAGGTGGCGCTTCTCCATCTTGAAGTCGGGGATGCCGTAGCGCAGCAGACCGCCGATGCGGTCGTCACGCTCGTACACGGCGACGGTGTGGCCGGCGCGCGTCAGCTGCTGGGCAGTGGCGAGTCCGGCCGGGCCCGAGCCGACGACCGCGACGGTCTTGCCGGTCAGGCGTGCGGGCGGCTCCGGCTCGACCCAGCCGTTCGCGAACGCCTCGTCGATGGTCGAGACCTCGATCTGCTTGATCGTGACCGCCGGCTGGTTGATACCGAGCACGCACGAGCTCTCGCACGGCGCCGGGCACAGCCGCCCCGTGAACTCCGGGAAGTTGTTCGTGGCGTGGAGGCGCTCGATCGCGGCGCGACCCTCGCCGCGCCAGGTGAGGTCGTTCCACTCCGGGATCAGGTTGCCCAGCGGGCAGCCCTTGTGACAGAACGGGATGCCGCAGTCCATGCAGCGGCCGGCCTGACGACGCAGGACGGCGGTGTCGCCCGGCTCGTAGACCTCTTTCCAGTCCATGATGCGCACGGGAACCGGCCGGCGCGCCGGGAGCTCGCGCTCGGTGGTCTTCAGGAAGCCCTTCGGGTCAGCCACCGGTCACCTCCAGGATGCGGGTCCAGACGACGTCGCTGTCGGGGTCGAGCCCCTCGGCGGCAGCCTCCTGGCGGGTCTGCAGTACCGCGGCGTAGTCGCGCGGCAGGACACGGACGAAGTTCGCGGCCTCGGCCTCGAGATCGTCCAAGAGAGCGGCTGCGAGCACCGAGTCGGTCTCGGTCACGTGCCGTTGAAGGAGATCGCGCAGGATCTCGACGTCACCCGAACCCATCTCCAGCAGTTCGAGTTCGCCGCTGGCGAGCGCCTCGCGGTTCACGAGAGCGCGGTCGAGCTTGTAGATGTACGCGGTGCCGCCCGACATGCCGGCTCCGAGGTTGCGCCCGGTCGGTCCGAGGATGACGGCCAGGCCGCCGGTCATGTACTCGAGCGCGTGGTCGCCGACACCCTCGACGACGGCGGTCGCCCCCGAGTTGCGCACGAGGAAGCGCTCCCCCACCACTCCGCGCAGGAACAGCGTGCCCTGCGTGGCGCCGTAGCCGATCACGTTGCCCGCGATGACGTTCTGTGCCGCATCGAAGGTTGCGCCGCGGGGCGGGCGGACGATGATCTCGCCTCCCGACAATCCCTTGCCGACGTAGTCGTTCGAGTCGCCCTCGAGTCGCAGGGTGATGCCCGACGGCAGGAAGGCGCCGAAGGACTGACCGGCCGAGCCGGTGAGATTGATCTCGATGGTGCCCGCCGGCAGGCCGTGCTCGCCGTGAGCGAGGGTGACCCGGTTGCCGAGCATCGTGCCCACGGCACGTTCGGTGTTGCGGATCGGCAGGTCGATGGAGAAGTGCCCGCCGTGGGCGATGACGTCCTGAGCGCGCTCGATCAGCGGTACATCGAAGTGATGGTCCAGCTCGTGCTCCTGGTTGCGCAGGTGGCGACGCGGCACGTCCTGGGCGAACGCCGGGCCCTCCAGGATCGGCGTCAGATCGAGTCCGCTGGCCTTCCAATGGTCGATCGCGCCGTTCATGTCGAGCATCTCGGAGTGGCCGACGGCCTCTTCGATCGAGCGGAAGCCCAGCTCGGCGAGGTACTCGCGCACTTCCTGCGCGAGGAACTCCATGAAGTTGACGACGAACTCCGGCTTGCCGGTGAAGCGGCTGCGCAGCACCGGGTTCTGGGTCGCCACACCGACCGGGCAGGTGTCGAGGTGGCAGACGCGCATCATGATGCAGCCCTCGACCACGAGCGCGGTGGTGGCGAAGCCGAACTCCTCGGCGCCCAGCAGCGCGGCGATCACGACGTCGCGGCCGGTCTTGAGCTGACCGTCCGCCTGCACCACGACACGGTCGCGCATGTCGTTCAGCATGAGCGTCTGCTGCGTCTCGGCCAGACCCAGCTCCCACGGCGTGCCGGCGTGCTTCAGCGAGTTCAGCGGGCTCGCGCCCGTGCCGCCGTCGTGCCCCGAGACGAGGATGACGTCGGCGAGAGCCTTCGCGGTTCCCGCCGCGACGGCCCCGATGCCCGACTGGCTCACGAGCTTGACGTGAACGCGCGCCTTCGGGTTCGCACGCTTGACGTCGAAGATGAGCTGCTTGAGATCTTCGATCGAGTAGATGTCGTGGTGCGGCGGGGGCGAGATGAGGCCGACGCCGGGGGTGCCGCCGCGCGTCCGCGCGATCCACGGGTAGACCTTTCCGGGAGGCAGCTGGCCTCCTTCGCCCGGCTTCGCCCCCTGGGCGAGCTTGATCTGGATGTCGTCGGCGTGCGTGAGGTACATGCTCGTGACACCGAAACGCCCCGAGGCGACCTGCTTGATGGCGCTGCGACGCTGCGGGTCGAGGAGGCGCT
This sequence comes from Microbacterium sp. MRS-1, assembly GCF_000585455.1. Classification (NCBI taxonomy): domain Bacteria; kingdom Bacillati; phylum Actinomycetota; class Actinomycetes; order Micrococcales; family Microbacteriaceae; genus Microbacterium; species Microbacterium sp. MRS-1. Next base: position 30,855 of record NZ_JAUF01000058.1, on the reverse strand, counting down.
CGACATCCTCGCCGCCTTCACCCGTGTTCGACTTCGCCCCGATCGAGTTCATCGCGATGGCGAGGGTCTCGTGCGCTTCTTTCGAGATCGAGCCGTAGCTCATCGCACCCGTGGAGAAACGCTTGACGATCGAGGAGACGGGCTCCACCTCGTCGATCGGTACGGGCGGACGCACGCCGGTCTTCAGTCGGAACATCCCGCGCAGCGTCTTGAGCTCTGCCGCCTGGTCGTCGATGAGCTTCGTGTACTCCCGGAAGATGTCGTAGCGCCGCGTGCGCGTCGAGTGCTGCAGGCGGAAGACCGTGTCGGGCGTGAACAGGTGCGGTGCACCGTCGCGGCGCCACTGGTACTCGCCGCCGGTCCACAGCCGCTCGTGTGCGCGTGCCGCGCCGTCCTCGGGATACGCGTAATCGTGGCGGGCCTGGTTCTCGACCGCGATCTCGCGCACCCCGACGCCGCCGAGTTTCGTCTCGGTACCCGTGAAGTACTTGCGGACGAACTCCTCCGACAGGCCCACGGCCTCGAAGACCTGGGACCCGGCATACGACGACACCGTGGAGATGCCCATCTTCGACATGATCTTCAGCACGCCCTTGCCGAGCGCGTAGATGAGGTTCTTGACGGCCTTCTCGGGGGTGATCCCCGTGATGAACCCGGCCCGAACGAGGTACTCGACGGTTTCCATCGCCAGGTACGGGTTGACGGCCGAAGCGCCGTAGCCGATGAGCGTGGCGACGTGGTGCACCTCGCGCACATCACCGGCCTCGACCACCAGGCCCACCTTCATCCGGTTCTCCTGGCGGATGAGGTGGTGGTGAACGGCCGACAGCATGAGCAGCGACGGAATCGGCACCAGGTCCTTGTTGGAGTCGCGGTCGCTCAGGATGATGAACTCGGCGCCGTCGGCGATCGCGGCGTCCACCTCGGCGGAGATCTCCTCGAGGCGGCGCTCGAGCGCGTCCTCGCCGTGCTCCAGGTGATACAGGCCGCGGATGGTCGCGGAGCGACGCCCGGGCAGTGCCTTGTCGATGTTCTGCAGCTTGGCGAGCTCGTCGTTGTCGATCACCGGGAAATCGAGGGTGATCGTGCGCGTGTGCTCGGGGCCCCACTCCAGGAGGTTGCGCTCGGGGCCGAGCCCGAGGGCGAGCGAGGTCACGACCTCTTCACGGATCGAGTCCAGCGGCGGGTTGGTGACCTGCGCGAACTGCTGCACGAAGTAGTCGAACAGCAGGCGCGGACGCTCGCTGAGCACCGCGATGGGCGTGTCCGATCCCATGGCGCCGAGCGGCTCGGCGCCGGTCTGACCCATGGGCGTGAGAAGGATGCGCACCTCCTCCTCGGTGTATCCGAAGGTGCGCTGACGGCGCGTGATCGAGGCGATCGGGTGCACGATGTGCTCGCGCTCGGGCAGCTCCTTCAGGCGCACGCGACCGGCATCCAGCCATTCCTGCCACGGCTGCAGTGCGGCCAGCTCAGCCTTGACCTCGTCGTCCTCGATGATGCGACGCTGGGCGGTGTCGACCACGAACATGCGTCCGGGGCGCAGACGCCCCCGGCGCTTGATGCGCTCCGGGGCGAAGTCGAGCACACCGGTCTCGCTGCCGATGACGACGAGTCCGTCGGTGGTCTCCGTCCAGCGACCCGGGCGCAGACCGTTGCGGTCGAGCGTCGCGCCGACGAGGGTGCCGTCGGTGAAGATGAGGGCGGCGGGGCCGTCCCAGGGCTCCATCTGCATCGAGTGGTACTCGTAGAACGCGCGGAGATCCGGCGCGATGTCGGCCTGCTTCTCGTAGGCTTCCGGCACCATCATCATCACCGCGTGCGGCAGGCTGCGTCCCGTCAGGGTGAGCAGTTCGAGCACCTCGTCGAAGGATGCCGAGTCGCTCGCGCCCTCGGTGCAGATCGGCAGCAGCGGGCGGATGTCGCCGATCAGCTCGGACTCGAGCTGCGACTGACGGGCGCGCATCCAGTTGCGGTTGGCGCCGACGGTGTTGATCTCGCCGTTGTGGGCCAGCATGCGCAAGGGCTGCGCGAGCGGCCACGACGGGAACGTGTTGGTCGAGTAGCGCGAGTGCACGACCGCCAGCTCGCTCTGGAAGCGCTCGTCCTGCAGGTCGGGGTAGAACGGCTCGAGCTGGAGGGTCGTGACCATGCCCTTGTAGCCGAGCGTGCGCGCGCTGAGCGACACGAAGTAGGCGTCATGCTCGCGGCGGGCGCGCTTGCGCAGCCGGTAGACGCGGCGGTCGAGGTCGATCCCGCTCAGGGCGGGAGCGTCGCCGACGGCGGGGCGTGACACGAACAGCTGCTCGAAGTGGGGTCGCGCCTCGTATGCCAGCTTGCCGAGGTGCTCCTGCTCGGTCGGCACGTCGCGCCAGCCGAGCACCGTCAAACCCTCGGTCTCGGCGATGCGCTCGACGCCCGCCTTGATGTCGGCGCGGGCTGCCTCGTCGAGCGGAAGGAACGCCATGCCGGCGGCGTACTGCCCGACCGGGGGCAGCTCGAAGTCCACCACGGCGCGCAGGAACGCGTCGGGCATCTGCGTGAGGATGCCGGCGCCATCACCGGTACCGGCGTCGGAGCCGATGGCCCCGCGGTGCTCGAGGTTGCGCAGCGCCGTCAGCGCGAGCTCGACGATGTCGTGGCCCGGCTCTCCGCGCAGCGTGGCGACCATCGCCAGGCCGCAGGCGTCCTTCTCGAACGCGGGGTTGTACATCCCCTGCTTGGCAGGGAAACCCGATGCGGGGCGCATCTCGGGTTCTTCGTGGGTCTTCTCACGACGGGGGCTCGAAGCCATGGCAACCGTCCTCATGGTCAAACTGATCGGGGACGACGTCGGCCCTGGGCATTCAGCGGAGTTGTATTCAGCGGAGGAGAAGTCGAAGCATCGTGCGCATCGGGGCGGTGCTACTTCGACGTGACAGTGCTTGTGGCTGCGTCCGCGATGGATTCGGCTGTCGGGGGTGCGCTGACGTCCACGAATTCATCGGTGTTCTGCGATTGTACAGCCCCGCCCCGCTCACGACCGCGCATGTACGGCGACGGCTCGAAGCCCGGGTGGCGGCGGGTCTGCACGGCGAAGATGACGATTCCCACCAGCACGCCGAAGATCGCCGCCCAGACGTTGGTGCGCAGACCGAAGAACACTTCGCTCGGGTCGATGCGGATGCTCTCCCAGACGATGCGACCTGCGCTGTACCAGACGAGGTAGAACGCGAACAGGCGACCCCACTGCAGGCGGAAGCGGTGACCAGCCCACAGCAGCACGATCACGCCCATCGTGTTCCAGATCACCTCGTAAAGGAAAGTGGGGTGGAAGAGCGTTCCGGCGGGGAGGCCGACCGGCCAGGCCGGGTTCGGGTAGTCGATCTGCAGGCCCCAGGGCAGATCGGTGGGAAGCCCGTACAGCTCCTGGTTGAACCAGTTTCCGAAGCGGCCCAGCGCCTGCGCGAGCAGCAGGCCCGGAGCGAGCGCGTCGGCGAAGGTCCAGAACCGGATGCCGGTCCACTTGCAGCCGAGCCACGCGCCGATCGCGCCGCCGATGAGCGCGCCGAAGATCGCGATGCCGCCGTCCCACACGTTCCAGATCGCGTCGCGCACGAACGGGTTCCACCACTCGCGTCCCTGCTCGAAGTAGAACCCCCAGTGGGTCACGACGTGAAAGGCGCGCGCGCCGATGATCGCCAGGGGCACGGCGAGCAGGCAGATGTCGATGACGACCCACGATTCCGCGCCACGCTTGGTGAGACGGTGGTTGGTCATGAAAGCCGCGACGACGATGCCCGCGAGGATGCACAGGGCGTAGAAGTGAATCGTCAGCGGGCCGACCTGGAAGGAACTGATCGGCGGGCTCGGGATGCTGGCGACGACGGAGGCGGAGGAAAGCACGAGGGGCAGTCTACTTCGCCGCCGGTGCCGTCACGTGTCGCCGCGGAGGCGTCAGCGCCCGGCGCCGGCCGTCAGGGCGCGGGTATCTGCGGCGAGGGCCTCCACGCCCCCGTCGCGCAGCGCCCGGACGAGGGCCGTTCCCACGATCGCGCCGTCCGCGTACTCCAGGACGCCGCTGACCTGCTCGGGCGTCGAGATGCCGATGCCGACGCAGGCGTGGTCGACACCGAAGGTGCGCAGTCGCGCCACGAGCGTGCGCGCCGCGGCATCCAGCTCGGCGCGTTCGCCCGTGATACCCATCGTCGACACCGTGTAGACGAAGCCGGTCGACGCCGCGGCGATCATGCGCAGTCGCTCGTCGGTCGAGGTCGGGGCGGCCAGGAAGACGCGGTCGAGACCGGTGCGCTCGGAGGCGGCGATCCAGTCCGGTGCGGAGTCGGGGGTGATATCGGGCGTGATCAGACCCGCGCCGCCGGCGGCAACGAGGTCGTCGGCGAAGCGGTCCACGCCGTACTGCAGGACCGGGTTCCAGTACGTCATCACGAGGATGGGGACATCGACCCGGTCGGCGATGGCCCGCACCGCGGTGAAGGTGTCGCGGAGGCGGAATCCCGCCGCCAGCGCGGCCTGTGTGGCCTCCTGGATGACGAGACCGTCCATGACGGGGTCCGAGTAGGGCGGGCCGAGCTCGAGGACGTCGGCGCCGTTGTCCGCGAGCGCCACGGCGGCGTCGATGCTCGTCTGCAGGTCGGGGTAGCCGAGCGGCAGGTAGCCGACGAAGGCGCCGCGACCGTCCGCCTTCGCCGCGTCGATCGCGGCCGCCACGCGCGAGGTCATGCCTCTGCCCCCTCGTCGTAGAGGCCGAACCAGCGCGCAGCCGTGTCCATGTCCTTGTCGCCGCGTCCCGACAGGCTGACGGCGATGAGGGCGTCGGGTCCGAGCTCGCGGCCCAAGCGCAGGGCGCCCGCCAGCGCGTGCGCGGACTCGATCGCCGGGATGATGCCCTCCGTCTGCGACAGCAGGCGCAGCGCGTCCATCGCCTCGGCATCCGTCGCCGGAATGTACTCGGCGCGGCCGATGTCGGCGAGCCACGCGTGCTCGGGACCGACACCCGGGTAGTCGAGGCCGGCGGAGATCGAGTGGGACTCGACCGTCTGGCCGTCCTCGTCCTGCAGGACGAACGTCTTGGCGCCGTGGAGGATGCCGGGTCGGCCACGCTCGATGGATGCCGCATGCTTGGGCGTGTCGACGCCGTCGCCGGCCGCCTCGACGCCGTAGAGCTTGACGCCGTCGTCATCGAGGAACGCGTCGAACATGCCGATCGCGTTGGAGCCGCCGCCGACGCAGGCGACGACCGCATCGGGCAGGCGTCCCGTTTCGGCGAGCAGCTGTGCGCGGGCCTCCTCCGAGATGATCTTCTGGAAGTCGCGCACCATCGCCGGGAACGGGTGTGGACCCGCGGCCGTGCCGAAGATGTAGTTGGTCGTCTCGACGGATGCCACCCAGTCGCGGTAGGCCTCGTTGATGGCGTCCTTCAGGGTGCGCGATCCGGTCGTGACGGGGATGACCTCGGCGCCCAGCAGCCGCATGCGGGCGACGTTGAGCGCTTGGCGCTCGGTGTCCACCTCGCCCATGTAGACGGTGCATTCGAAACCGAACAGGGCCGCTGCGGTCGCGGTTGCGACGCCGTGCTGACCGGCGCCGGTCTCGGCGATCACGCGATTCTTACCGAGTCGCTTCGTCAGCAGCGCCTGACCGATGACGTTGTTGATCTTGTGCGAGCCGGTGTGGTTCAGATCCTCGCGCTTCAAGAAGATGCGCGCGCCTCCGGCATGCTCGGCGAAGCGGGGCACTTCGGTGAGAGCCGACGGCCGGCCCGCATAGGAGTGCAGCAGGCTTTCGAATTCGGCGGCGAAGGCAGGGTCGGCCTTGGCCGCTTCGTACTCCGCCGTCAGCTCGTCGATGGCGGCGATGAGCGACTCGGGCATGTACCGCCCCCCGAAGTCGCCGAAGAAGGGTCCGTGCTGGTCGCGCAGGCTCATGATCCGGCCTCCAGGAAAGCGTGCAGGGTGGTCACGGGGTCGTTGGTGACGAGCGCTTCGCCGATGAGCACGACATCGGCGCCGTCGGCGCGGTAGTGCGCGACGTCGGCCGGCGCGAGCACTGCCGACTCGGCGATCTTGATGGCGTCGGCGGGGAAATGCTCCGCGAGCGAGCCGAAGAGGTCGCGGTCCAGCTCGAACGTGGAGAGGTTGCGGGCGTTGACGCCGATGAGCTTCGCTCCGAGGTCGCCGGCGCGGTCGAGCTCCTCTCGCGAGTGCGTCTCGACGAGGGGGGTCATGCCCAGCTGCAGGACCAGCTCGTGCAGCTGCCGCAGCAGGGGCTGTTCGAGCGCGGCGACGATCAGCAGCACCAGGTCGGCCCCGGAAGCCCGCGCCTCCAGAACCTGGTAGGGCGTCGCGATGAAGTCTTTGCGCAGCACCGGCAGCGCGACTCGCTGCTTGACGGCCTCGAGGTCGGCAAGGGAACCCTTGAACTTCCGCTGCTCGGTGAGCACCGAGATCGCCGACGCGCCGCCTTTCTCGTACAGCGACGCCTGCAGGGCCGGGTCGGGAATGGCCGCGAGGTCGCCGCGTGACGGACTGGCGCGTTTGACCTCCGCGATGATCTTCACGCGCTCGGCGGGTGCGAGAGCGGCGCGGGCATCGAGAGCGGGCGCCTGCGCGAGAGCGTCGCGCTCGACGTCGCGGAGCGGACGTGCGTCCTCCCGCGACCGGGCATCCTCCACCGCGCCGGCCGTCAGGCCATCGAGCATGTCAGTGCTGCTTCGGGGCGTACTTCGGACCCTTGGCGCCGTAGCCGGCCTTCGCCATGCCCCAGCCGACGAGCGCGCCCACGACGAGCAGCCCGGCGGAGGCCCAGACGAGCGCCGGCATGTCGAACCAGTAGAAGACCGTGCCGAGCGTGACGGCCAGCAGCATGATGACCACAGCCGTCCAGGCGGCGGGCGAGTGTCCGTGGCCGGGGTCGTCGATGCTGTTGCTCATGGTGCTCCTCGGTCTCATTCGGGGGTTACCCGCCAGTCTAGCGGGCGGTGGGATCGTCGCCGTGCGACAGGTCGTCCCAGGAGTCGATCGCGTCGTGCGGGCGCGACGCGGCCGCGCCCGATGCCGCTGGCGTCGCCGACGCGCTCGCGGCGTCGGTGCGGTATCGGCGTCCGCTCCCGCGCCACCGGTGCGACGTCGCGAGGGTCAGGATGCCGCCGGCGCCGATCAGCGCACCCGCGACGACGGTGAGCCAGGGCCACGGGGTCGCCGTGATCGCGGCCACGAGCCCGGCGATCGCCTCGGTGCCCGACAGCCCCGTCGCCGTCGTCACGGCCGCGGCGACGGCATCCACCGGGTGCTCGATCGCGACGCGCGCCGCACCGACGAGCAGGGTGCCGCCGATGACCATGGCGACCGCGCCGAAGGCGTAGCGGAGCACGCGTCCGACGACGGTCAGCGCGAGCCCGAGGGCGAGTGCGGCGAGGCTGAGAGGTGCCAGCAGCGTGAACGCCTTGGCACCGGCCACCGTCAGCGACGCCGTCGCGCCGGCATCCAGCGCGACGTCCAGCCACGTCTGCGTCGAGGAGATGATCGCGAGGGCGCCACCGGCGATGATCGCCAGAACGGCGTAGCTGCGTGCACGTGCGGTCACGACGCGTCGCCGTCGGAATCGAGGGGTGCGAACGAGACGAGGGGCGAGAGATCGTCGGCGTCGAAGCAGGTGTGATCGCCGGTGTGGCAGGCGGCACCGATCTGCTCGACGGCGATCAGCAGGGTGTCGCCGTCGCAGTCCAGCCGGGCGCCGCGCACGTACTGCGCGTGACCCGACGTGTCGCCCTTGCGCCAGTACTCCTGGCGGGAGCGCGACCAGAATGTCACCCGTCCCTCGGTGAGCGTGCGGCGGAGGGCTTCGGCGTCCATCCAGCCCAGCATGAGCACGTCGCCCGTGTCGTGCTGCTGGATGATCGCCGGGACGAGCCCGTCCGCGTTGAAGCGGACGCGGTCGATGCGAGCGTCGTCGACGGCGCTCATCGGCGCACCTCGATCCCGTCCGCCGTCAGCGCGTCCTTGACGTCGCCGATCGTCAGCTGCCCGGAGTGGAAGACGGATGCCGCGAGCACGGCGTCGGCTCCGGCGTGCACGGCCGGGGCGAAATGGTCGACGCTGCCGGCACCGCCGGAGGCGATGACGGGAACCGGCGACAGCTCGCGCATGAGGCCGACAAGTTCGAGGTCGAAGCCGTCCTTGGTGCCGTCGGCGTCGATCGAGTTGACGAGCAGCTCGCCAGCGCCGCGGTCGATGGCCTCGCGTGCCCAGTCAAGGGCGTCGAGGCTCGTCGCGGTGCGGCCGCCGTGGGTGGTGACGACGAAGCCGGAGCGTGTTCCGGGCGCGCGCTTGACATCGAGCGAGAGCACGAGCACCTGCGCACCGAACCGGTCGGCGATCTCGCCCACCAGGTCGGGACGGGCGATGGCTGCAGAGTTGACCCCGACCTTGTCGGCGCCCACGGCGAGCAGTCGAGCGACGTCATCGGCACTGCGCACTCCCCCGCCGACGGTCAGCGGGATGAAGACCTCCTCGGCGGTGCGGCGCACGACGTCGTAGGTCGTCGATCGGTCGTCCACCGTGGCGGTCACGTCGAGGAAGGTCAGCTCGTCGGCACCCTGAGCGAAGTACAGGGCGGCCAGCTCGACCGGATCGCCCATGTCGCGCAAGTTCTCGAAGTTCACGCCCTTGACGACGCGGCCGGCGGCCACGTCCAGACAGGGGATGACCCGTCGTGCGAGCGACATGTCAGAGCCTCGCGTTGTGGATCGCGGTCACCAGGATCGCGCGCGCGCCGATCGCGTACAGCGCGTCCATCACCTGGTTGACCGTCTTGCGGGGGCTCATCACCCGCACGGCGACCCATTCGGGATCGCGAAGCGGCGAAATCGTGGGCGACTCGATACCGGGAGCGATCGCGACCGCCTCGTCGACCAGCGACGCCGGGAGGTCGTAGTCGATCAGGACGTAGCGTCGGGCCACCATCACGCCCCGCAGGCGCCGCAGGAGCGTCTCGGTGCCCTCGGCCTCGGACGGGGCTCCGATCAGCACGGCCTCCGACTCCAGCAGCACGGGGCCGAAGATCTCCAACCCGGCTTGGCGCAGCGTCGTTCCCGTCGAGACCACGTCGGCGACGGCATCGGCGACGCCCAGCTGCACCGCCGACTCGACCGCGCCGTCCAACGGCACCAGGTCGACCGCGACTCCCTGCTCGTCGAGGAAGCCGTCGACCAGCCCCGGGTACGCCGTCGCGACCCGCAGGCCCTCGAGGTCGGCGACGTGCGCGAAGCGCCCGGGAGGGCCGGCGAAGCGGAACGTCGAGCCGCCGAAGCCCAGCTGCTCGATCTCACGGGCACCCGGCATCCGGGCGTCGAGGAGCAGGTCGCGGCCGGTGATGCCGACGTCCACGGCGCCGGAGCCGACGTAGGTCGCGATGTCCTTGGGGCGCAGGTAAAAGAACTCGACCTCGTTGATCGGGTCGATGACGTGGAGATCCTTGGGGTCGCGACGGCCGGTGTATCCGGCCTCCGCGAGCATCTCGGCGGCGGTGTCGGCGAGCGACCCCTTGTTCGGCACGGCGATGCGCAGCATGGGTAAAGGGCTTTCGGTGTCGGGACGAGCGGAGGCGGGAGCGCGCTCAGAGATGTCGGTAGACGTCCTGCAGCGTGAGGCCCTTGGCGAGCATCAGCACCTGCAGGTGGTACAGCAGCTGCGAGATCTCTTCGGCGGTCTCGTCGTCGGACTGGTACTCCGCGGCCATCCAGACTTCCGCGGCCTCTTCGACGATCTTCTTGCCGATGGCGTGCACGCCGCGATCGAGCTGCGCGACCGTGCCGGAGCCTTCGGGACGGGTCTCGGCGGTCGTCGTCAGCTCCGCGAACAGGGCGTCGAACGTCTTCACCCTCTCAGGCTACCGGTCCTCGGCGCGCCCGCGCGCCGCCAGCAGCGGGCGGCGGTGCTCAGTGACGGTGATGCTCGGTGGCGAGGCTCCGCAGCGCGGCGATGGCCCGGTCGGGCTCGTCGGCGCCGAAGACCGCGGACCCTGCGACGAAGGTATCGGCCCCGGCCTCGGCAGCCTGGGCGATCGTCGACTCGGAGATGCCGCCGTCGACCTGCAGCCACACCTGCGAGCCGCGCCGGCGCGCCTCGTCGTGCAGACGCGCGAGCTTGGGCATCTGATCGGCCATGAAGGACTGGCCGCCGAAGCCCGGCTCGACGGTCATCACGAGGATCTGGTCGAACTCGTCGAGCACGTCGTACAGGCCTTCGACCGGTGTCGCGGGTTTGACGGCGACGCCGGCTCGCGACCCGATCGCGCGGATCCTGCGGGCCAGAGTCACCGGGTCGGTCGCCGCTTCGAGATGGAAGGTGACGGATGCCGCGCCAAGCTCGGCGTACCCGGGCGCCCACCGGTCGGCATCCGAGATCATGAGGTGGACGTCCAGCGGCACGGGGCTCGTCGCCTGGATGCGCTCGACCATCTGCGGACCGAACGTCAGATTCGGCACGAAGTGATTGTCCATGACGTCCACATGCACGAAGTCGGCGGTCGCGATGCGCGCCAACTCCGCCTGCATGTTGACGAAGTCGGCGGCCAGGATGCTGGGGTTGATGCGGATGTCGCCGGTCACGGCACCACCCTAGTCGGCGCCGCGATCACCGCTTGCGCAGCAGAGAGATCGACATCGCGTCCGTGCCATGGCGGTGCGGCCACAGCTGTGCACGGCCCGACCCGTCCGCCGGGGCGGCGAGGTCGATCGGGCTCTCCGAGACCCGCTCCACGACGGCGCGTGCGTCGAGCTCCTCGAGGGCATCCCCGAATCGGTGGCGGGCATCGGCGACGATCGCCGCCGTCTCGGCGAGATGCGGCGAGCACGTCACGTACGCGACCACTCCCCCCGGCCGGAGCGCCTCGACGGCCGCGGTGAGCAGTCCCGCCTGCAAGGCGGCGAGCTCGGGCACATCCGAGGGCTGTTTGCGCCAGCGTGCTTCGGGACGACGCCGCAGAGCACCGAGTCCGGTGCAGGGCGCGTCGACGAGGATGCGGTCGTAGCGTCCCCGTCCTGCCCGCGTGCGTCCGTCTTCCTCCGACACGGGAACGTGCAGCGGAACCGCCGCGATCGAGTCGCGCACCAGCCCCGCGCGGGCCGGTGAGAGCTCATTGGCTTCGAGGGCGGCGCCGTGCGCGAGAGCCTCCGCCGCGAGCACCGCGGTCTTTCCGCCCGGCGCCGCGCACAGATCGAGCCAGCTCTCGCCGGCTGCCACGGGAAACGCACGCGACAGCGCCAGTGCGGCGAGCTGCGAGCCCTCGTCCTGCACGCGGATGAGGCCCCCGGATGCCGCGACCAGCGCGCCCGGATCGCCTCCCGGGGAGCGGAAGCCGAGGGGCGAGTACGGGGTGAACGTCGCCTCGGCGGGTCGCTCTGCCAGTCCGGGCAGCGCGGCGAGGGTGACGACGGGTCCGGCGTTGTCCGCCGCCAGCAGCTCTTCCAGTTCGTCCGCGCGCCCCTCGGCGGCCAGCGCCCGGCGGAAGGCGCGGATCACCCACACGGGATGCGCGAAGCGCACCGCCAGGCGCTCATCGTCGGAGCGCGCGGCGGCGGCCAGGTGGTCGTCCCACTCCTGCGGCGTCCGCTCGCTGACACGGCGCAGGACCGCGTTGGCGAACCCGGCGGCCGGGGCGCCGACGGCCTTCCTCACCTGCCGGACCGTCTCGTTGACCGCGGCGTGCGCCGGCGTGCGCATCGCGATGAGCTGGTGCACTCCCAGGCGGAGGGCATCGCGCACGGCGGGATCGACGTCGGCGATCGGCCGGCGTGCGGCATCCGCGATGATCGCATCGTAGGTCCCGAGACGGCGGAGGGTCCCGTAGGTCAACTCGGTCGCGAGCCTCGCGTCCGGCCCGGCGAGCCCCGCCCGCGCGATCGCGCGCGGCAGCAGGAGGTTGGCGTACGCGTCGGTCTCGTCGACGGCGCGCAGGACGTCGTAGGCGACCCAGCGCGGCGACGCGCTCACGAGGCCACCTGCGCGCCCGGCAGCTCCACGCGGGGATCGTCGAGGCGCAGACCGCGCCACCAATCGCCCGCCGCCATCGCGCCCTTGCCCGCCGGCTGGACGGTCTTCAGCACGACCGTGGTGCCCTCCCCCGCCGCCAGCAGCACGTCTTTGCCCGAGACGCTGAGCACTCCCGGCGCGAGGTCGGTGTCCGGCCCGCGATGCGCGGCCAGGATCTTCAGCCGCGCGCCGGCGATGCCGACGTGGGCGCCGGGCTCGGGCGTCGTGCCGCGGAAGCGGTCCAGGACGACATCGGCGGGGCGAGTCAGATCGAGCGCGCCGTCGGCGATCGACAGCTTCGGAGCGAGCGTCGCCGCACCGCGCTGAGGGACGGCGCGCGCCGTCCCCGCGGCGATCTCGTCGATCACCCGGGCCAGCAGTTCGGCGCCCGCATCGGCCAGGTCCGTCAAAACCTCCCCGGCCGTCGCGCCGCGGGGGATGTCGTAGCGCACCTCGCCGAAGACGTCGCCGGCATCGAGTGCGGCCACCAGCTGGAAGACGCTGGCGCCTGTCGTGCGGTCGCCCGCGATGAGGGCGTGCTGGACCGGGGCGGCGCCGCGCCACCGCGGCAGGAGCGAGAAGTGGAGGTTGATCCAGCCGTGACGCGGCATCGACAGGAGCGGTTCGCGTACCAGCCCGCCGTATGCGACGATGACGCCGAGATCCGGTGCGAGCGTCTCGACGGCGCCGGTGGCCTCGGCATCCAGTCGATCCGCCTTGATCACCGGAGTCCCGAGGGGTTCCGCGGCCGCGGCGACGGGAGACGGCGTGAGAACGCGCTTGCGGCCGAGAGGGGCGTCGGAGCGGGTCACCACCCCGACGAGATCGTGGGCGGATGCCGCGACCGCCCGCAGCGACGGAACAGCAGGCGCCGGGGTGCCGGCGAAGACGATACGCATGGGATTCCTCGGATGACGAAGGCGATGGTGGCGAGAGGACGTCACAGGTCCAGTTCGGGGACGTCGAGCCGCACCCGCAGTGTAGTGCGGGTGCCCGGGCCGCTCCGGTTCCGCGCGCGCTGGGCGGCACGCCGACCACGGAGCGCCTCGGCGACCACGGCGGCGCGGAGCGTCTCGGCGACGGTCCTGCCGTGCGCGTAGTCGAAGCGGACGAGCGCACGCACCAGATCGTCACCGACGGGCACGGGGCCCAGGATCGACCCGGGCGTCGCCGGGAGCGTCGGGACGGCGTCTCGGAGGTCGCTGAGGGCGCCCTCGACCGCGGTGAGGGTCCCCTCGACCGCGGCGACCCGGACGACCGGCGGCATCGCGAGCGGTCCGCGATCGGCCAGCTCCGCGCGCGCGTACGCGGGCTGCGTCCACGTGGCGAGGGCGCGCGCCACCGGCCCGGCGACACCCACGAGGTGCACGGGGGCTTTCGGAGCGGCGAGAGCGGCCGCGTTCGACCACCAGCGCAGCGCCGATTCGCCGATGCGCAGCTGCTCGGCCAGCAGCATGCGATCGCCGTCCAGCAGGATCACCGCCCGGTAGCCCCCCACCGCGTGCGGTTCGGCGCCGCGTGTCGCGATGACGAGGGCGGGGCGCGCCTCGACGCGGGTGACGGGGTGGGCGCCGTCGGCGACGATGACGCGCGTGTTCGGAAAGGCGCGGCCGAGCTCGTCAGCGGTGCGCTCGCTCCCCGACGACGCCATGCGCAGCTTCGCGGCGCCGCACTGCACGCACGTCCACGCCGGATCGGATCGACCGCACCATCCGCAGTCGGGAGTCGCCCCCGGTCGACGGGCGTGGAGCGGACCGGTGCAATGACGGCAGCGGGCCGGCGTGCGGCACTCGGCGCACACGAGCACGGGAGCGTAGCCGGGCCGAGCGACCTGGACGAGGACGGGGCCTTCTCGCAGGCCGTCCCGGGCGGCGGCAAAGGCGCTGGAGGGCACGCGCGCCCCGTGCGACTCGCCTTCGCGCGTCGCCGAGAGCACGACCGTGGGGCTCGCGCGGCGTGCCGCCGGCAGCTCGCGCACCCACCCCAGCTGTACGAGTCGCTCGACGTCGGTCGTGCGCGTATGGCCCGCGAACACGAGCGACGACCCTTCCAGCTCTTGGCGGATGAGTGCGGCGTCGCGAGCGTGTACCCCCGGGCTGAGCGGTTCGGCGAGCAGCGGGTCGCCGTCGTCCCAGACGATCACGCAGGCGGTGTCGTGCGCGGGCGCGTACACCGTCGAGCGATTGCCGACGACGATGCAGGGCCTCGGGGTGCGCAGGCGCAGGTAGGCGGCGTACCGTTCCGGCCCCGAGCGTCGGGCGTCGTCGCGCACGATCGCATCCTCGCCGACGTGGGCGGCGAGCACCGCGAGGAGCTGGTCTTCATCACGGTGATCGGGCACGACGACGACGGTGCTGCGGCCGGCTCCGAGCTGGCGCACGGCGATCGCCGCGAGCAGTTCGGCCCAGGCGCCGATCGGCAGCTCCGTGCTCGGGCGGGGCGGCGCATCGAGGGCCAGTCGCTCCGCGGCGGCGACGGCGTCGGCGAGCCCCGGGTACGGGCTCAGGACGGTGTCGGCCCACGCCGCGGCATCCGCGGTGACCGGTGATGCCGTCGGCGAGGGCTCCGTGTCGGATGCCGCGGCCTGCGCCGCCAGCCATGCCTTCTCCGCCCTCACCATGCGCTTCGGGATGACGAGCCTCAGGATGTCGCTGGCGGAGCCCGCAGCGCGATCTGCGGCGCGCCGGGCGAGCGCGTAGAGCTCCGGGGTGAGGACCGGGACCGGCGACACGATCGCGTCGAGTTCGGACAGCGGGCGCTCGGGCGCCTCCGCGGCGACCACGTACACCAGGTAGCCGTCGACGACGCGCCCCGCGGTGCGCAACGGCACGCGCACGCGCACCCCGGGCACGGCGTCGCCGATGAGCTCGGCCGGGACTTCATAGTCGAAGAGCCGGTCGAGCTGCGGCAGAGGCGAGTCGATGAGGACTCGGGCGACGACGATCACGGACGCGCGTCAGAGACCGGCGGCGGCGCGCAGCTCCTCGACGCGGTCGGTGCGCTCCCAGGTGAACTCCGGCAGTTCGCGGCCGAAGTGCCCGTAGGCGGCCGTCTGCGCGTAGATGGGCCGCAGCAGGTCGAGGTCGTCGATGATCGCCTTCGGACGCAGATCGAACACCTCGCGGATGGCTGCCGTGATCTTCTCATCCGACACGTGCGCGGTGCCGAACGTCTCGACGTAGAGCCCCACCGGCTCCGCGCGGCCGATCGCGTAGGCGACCTGCACCTCGAGGCGGTCGGCGAGACCCGCGGCGACGGCGTTCTTCGCGACCCAGCGCATGGCGTAGGCGGCGGAGCGGTCGACCTTGGACGGGTCCTTGCCGCTGAAAGCTCCTCCGCCGTGACGGGAGGCGCCCCCGTAGGTGTCGATGATGATCTTGCGGCCGGTGAGCCCGGCGTCGCCCTTGGGGCCGCCGATGACGAAGGGGCCCGCGGGGTTGATCACGTACCGCACGTTCGATACATCCAGCCCCGTCGTGGCGAGGATGGGGTCGATGACCTCGGCCTGGACGGCGGCGCGCAGCGCCGGGAGGGAGATGTCGGGGTTGTGCTGCGTCGAGAGCACCACGGTGTCGACGGTGCGGGGCACGTGACCGTCGTAGCCGAGCGTGACCTGGGTCTTGCCGTCGGGGCGGAGGAACCCTAGCGCGCCGGAGCGTCGGGCGTCGGTGAGCCGCTCGGCGAGACGGTGGGCCGTCCAGATCGCCATCGGCATGAGCTGCGGCGTCTCGTTCGTCGCGTAGCCGAACATGATGCCCTGGTCTCCCGCGCCGAGCGCGTCGATCGGGTCGACCGAGCCCCCTTCCCGGTGCTCGATCGCGTTGTCGACACCGGCGGCGATGTCTCCCGACTGCTCACCGATCGAGACCGTGACGCCGCACGAGTCGCCGTCGAACCCGGTCTCGCTGGAGGTGTAGCCGATGCGGTTCACGACACGGCGAACGATGCCGGGGATGTCGACGTAGCCGTCGGTGCGGACCTCACCTGCGACATGGACGAGGCCGGTCGTGACGAGGGTCTCCACCGCGACGCGACTGCCGGGATCGACCGTCAGCAGGGCGTCGAGGACGGAGTCGGAGATCTGGTCGCAGATCTTGTCCGGGTGGCCCTCGGTGACGGACTCGGACGTGAACAGACGCAACGCGCTCATCGGGGCTCCAGACACATGGGATACTCGACAATCATGCCCGTGATCTCCGACACGACGTCGTCGCGGTCAGGATCACGGGCATGCCGACGCCATACGGCGTCATGATGTCAGGCGGGGATCACTCCGCCGCGCGCAGGCGCAGCTTGTCCTCGTGGATCTCGTGCAGCGCGATCGTGAGGGGCTTGTCCTCCACGCTCGAATCGACGAGCGGGCCGACGTTGTCGAAGAGGTTGCCCTCGTGCAGGTCGGAGTAGTAGTCGTTGATCTGGCGTGCGCGCTTGGACGCGTAGATCACCAGCTGGTACTTCGAGTCGACCTTGTCGAGCAGCGCGTCGATGGGCGGGTCGATGATGCCCTTGTCACGTCCGGCCATGATGAACCTCCAGGATCGAATGGCGGTGGGGAAAACTCGCGGGGAACGCCCACGCGGGAGAACTCGTGGCCGCAGGATGCCGCGGCATCCGTTCATTCTATCAGCGCCGCGTCCGCGACGAGCTCATCGACGAACGACCATCTTCGGCCCGGAAGATCGAGAGACCAGTCGGCCTGCGCGAGAAGCGGATGACCGAGGATGACGTCGAACTCGGGGTCACCCGCCGGCTGGATGCCGCGGATCGGTGCGATGGCGGCCAATGATGGCCGGAAGGCGCGGCCGCCGATGCGCGGCCCGGCGAGAGTCGCCATCTGCGTTTCAGCCGTGGTGCCGTAGGCATCGGTCCCGTTGTCGCGTCCGTGGACGGCGACGATGCTCGGGTGGGCGGCGGCGAACGCACTGTCCACGATGGAGACGCTCGCGCCGGTGTCGAGGAGCGCGCACACCTTCAGACCGTTCCAGTCCAGCTCGACGTGCGGGTGGCCGTGCGACGACAAGAGCAGAGGCGTTGTGAGAGGGGCCCGACCCTCGCCGTCGACGACCAGCAGGTGTGCGCTGTAGATCACGTCGAGGCGGTGCGCGGCGAGCACGTCGAGACCGAGGATGTGGGCGGGGCCTGGGAGGTCATCGTCGGCCGCTTCCATCTCGATGCCGTGCACGGTGAGCGCTCTGTCCCCGGCGCCCCAGATGAGCGTCTTCACCATCGCTCGTCTCATCTGTCGAGCATCTCCGCCGAGCGCGCCACCGGATTGTGCCACGCGTTGCGGAGGTCCGCCGTCCGTCGTCGGGGGCCCATGCGACGTCCTGCTGCCGGCAGCGCCCGTGTCGAGGAGGAACGGCATGCGTCGTCCGTCGATCTCCACATCCACGAAGACGGAGGCGGACCCCTCGCCATCGGGATCGGGAATGATCGTCAGCGGCAGTGTCGTGGCCATGGAGTGCGGCTCAGCCGGCGAGGGCGGCGATCTCGGCGGCGGCGCGGGCGACGTCGTCGTTGACGACGCGGTAATCGAACTCCCCTTGCGCGGCCAGCTCGACCTTCGCCGTCTTGAGGCGGCGCGCCCGCTCCTCCGGACCTTCCGTGCCGCGCCCGACGAGGCGGTTGACCAGCTCGTCCCAGCTCGGCGGCGTCAGGAACACGAGGGTGGCATCCGGAGCGGCAGCGCGCACCTGGCGGGCACCCTGCAGGTCGATCTCCAGGAGCACCGTGCGCCCCTCCGCCAGCGCCTTCTCGATCGGCGCGCGCGGCGTACCGTACCGGAACGCGTTGTGCACCGTCGCGTGCTCGAGGAGGGCGTCGTCGGCGATGAGGGCGTCGAAACCGTCATCGTCCACGAAGAAGTAGTGCTCGCCGTCGACCTCTCCCGGGCGCGGTGCGCGCGTGGTCGCCGACACCGACAGCAGGATCTCGGGGTGATGGTCCTTGATGTAGGCGGCGACGGTGCCCTTGCCCACGGCGGTCGGGCCGGCCAGCACGATGAGCCGGCTGCGGCCGCTGCGGGGCTGGAGGAGAGGGAACCGGCCGTCGAGCCACGCCGTGAGCGCTGCGCGCTGGCGCGTGCCGAGTCCCCCGAGCCGCTTGACGGGCGCGATCTCCAGCTCGGCCAGCACACGGTCGCGCTTGCCCTCGCCGATCGCCGGCAGCGCCGTCAGGAACTCGGTGATCCGCATCGCGCCCGCGGGTGAGTCAGGAGCGTCGAGCGCGCGCTGCAGCAGCTCCTGCGGCGTGATGACCCGCATCGCCACATCGTGCTTGAGTGCGGCGCGCTCGCGTCGGGCCGCGACAGCGCGACGGGATGCCGCGACGCGGTCGACCTCGGGAGGAGTGCGGGAATCAGCCATGGGATCTTCCACGGTACAGCTCTGCGCGCTCCGCGATGCGTGCGGCGAGGCCCTCCGGGCCGGCCGAGAGGATGCTGCGGCTCTCGCTCGCGATGACGGCCGCGGCGAGATCGCCGAAAACACGCGGGAGGTCGGCCGGCTGCGCCCCCTGCGCGCCGAAGCCCGGTGCCAGAAGCGGCACCGGACGCTCGAACGCGCGCAGCCCGAGCGCGGCGAGATCGACCGTCGCGCCGACGACGAGCCCCAGCGACGCCCACTCGTCGGCACCCGTCGGATCAGCGGCGACGACCTCGGCGGCCACCGTCGCGGCCACCGTCTCCTGCCCACGCCGGGCGGACTGCAGTCCCGCGGCTTCGGGATTGCTGGTGGCGGCGAGGACGAAGACGCCCTTGTCGTGCGCGAGCGCGTACGCGAACGTCGACGACAGTGCACCCACGCCCAGATACGGGCTGACGGTCAGCGCATCGGCCTCCAGCGCAGAGCCGGGCGTGAGCCACGCCGCGGCGTACGCGTCCATCGTGGTGCCGATGTCGCCCCGCTTGGCGTCGGCGATCACCAGCAGACCCGCGGCGCGCGCCGCCGCCATCACCTCTTCGAGGGCGGCGTAGCCGGCCGAGCCGAATCGCTCGAAGAACGAGACCTGGGGCTTGACGACGGCGACGGTGGATGCCGCGGCATCCACCGTGCGCAGCCCGAACTCGCGGACGCCGGCGGCGTCGACACCGAGACCCCACTCGCGCAGGAGCGCTTCGTGGGGGTCGATGCCGACGCACAGGCGTCCGCGCGCCGCGACGGCCTTCTGAAGTCGAGAGCCGAACGGCAGTCGAGAACCGGACGAGATCACACGGCCGCCCGCTGCTCGGCGGCCGCGAGAGCGTCCGACCGGTCGCGCGCATACTCCTGGAGGCTGCGCACCGAGAAGCCTCCACGCAGGACGGGCAGTGCGCTCACGGCGGCGCCCAGGACGGCCATCGTGGTGAACAGTGCCTTGTCGGCCGCCACCGCCGCCGCGCGGATCTCGTACCCGTCGGCACGGGCGATTCCTCCGGACGGGGTGTTCACGACGATGTCGATCTCCCCGGCGTTGATGAGATCGACGACGTTGCGCTCGCCGGACTCCTGCGTTTCGGAGTACTTGCCCACCACACCGACGCGGATGCCGTTACGGGCCAGGATCTCGGCGGTGCCCTCGGTCGCGATGAGGCGGAAGCCGAGCTCCTGCAGGCGGTGGGCCGGCAGGATGACGGCACGCTTGTCGTCATCGGCGACCGACAGGAACACGGTCCCCGACGTCGGCATGCCGCCGTACGCCGCGGCCTGGCTCTTCGCGAACGCCGTCGGGAAGTCGCGGTCGATGCCCATGACCTCGCCGGTGGAGCGCATCTCCGGGCCCAGCACCGAGTCGACGGTGTGGCCGTCGGCGGTGCGGAAACGCTTGAACGGCAGCACGGCCTCCTTGACAGCGACGGGGGCATCCAGCGGCACGCGCGATCCGTCCACGAGCGGAAGCAGCCCCTCGGCCTTCAGCTCGGCCACGGTGGCGCCCGCCATGATGCGGGAGGCGGCCTTGGCGAGCGGAATGCCGAGCGCCTTCGACACGAACGGCACGGTGCGCGAAGCCCGCGGGTTCGCCTCGATGACGTAGAGGACCCCGGCCGAGACGGCGAACTGCACGTTCAGCAGTCCGCGGACACCGACGCCTTCCGCGATCGCATGAGTCGCGGCACGGACGCGGTCGATCTCGGTGCGGCCGAGCGAGATGGGCGGCAGGGTGCACGACGAGTCGCCGGAGTGGATGCCGGCTTCCTCCAGGTGCTCCATGACGCCGCCGATGTAGAGCTCGTGGCCGTCGTAGAGCGCATCGACGTCGAGCTCGATCGCGTCGTCGAGGAAGCGGTCGACCAGCAGCGGCTTGCCCTCTTCGATGACGACCTCGCCGGCGGTGCGGACGAAGTAGTCGCGCAGGCTCTCGGTGTCGTAGACGATCTCCATGCCACGGCCACCGAGCACGAAGCTGGGGCGCACGAGCACGGGGTAGCCGATCTCTTCGGCGATCGCGACGGCGCCCGCCTCGTCGATGGCGGTGTCATGACGCGGGGCGATCAGTCCGGCCCGGTCGAGCAGCTGCGAGAACAGCTCGCGCTCCTCGGCGATGTCGATCGCGGCGGGCGAGGTTCCCAGGATCGTGTACCCGGCCTCCTCGATGCCCTTCGCAAGGCCCAGCGGGGTCTGGCCGCCAAGCTGACAGACGACGCCCAGGATGGTCCCCGACTTCGCCTCGGCGTGCAGCACTTCGAGCACGTCCTCCAGCGTCAGCGGTTCGAAGTAGAGCCGGTCGCTCGTGTCGTAGTCGGTCGACACCGTCTCCGGGTTGCAGTTGACCATGATCGTCTCGTAGCCGGCATCCGAGAGGGCGAAGGAGGCGTGCACGCAGGAGTAGTCGAACTCGACGCCCTGGCCGATGCGGTTAGGCCCCGATCCGATGATGACGACCTTGGTGCGCTCGCTCGGCGTGACTTCGGTCTCGTGGTCGTAGCTCGAGTAGTGGTACGGCGTGAGCGCCGGGAACTCCCCCGCGCACGTGTCGACCGTCTTGTAGACCGGACGGATGCCGAGGCCATAGCGCACTCCGCGGATCTCCGCCTCCGTGACGCCGCGCAGCTGCGCGAGTTGGGCGTCGCTGAAGCCGTGCTCCTTCGCGAGACGCAGCGTCGCGGCATCCAGCTCGGGCGCCGCCTGCACGAACGCGGCGACCTCGTTGATGAGCGCCATCTGGTCCAGGAACCACGGGTCGATCTTCGTGGCCTCGAACGCCTGCTCGACGCTCGCGCCCTTGCGCATCGCCTGCTGGAGCGTCACGATGCGGCCGTCGGTCGGCGTCTTCGCGATCTCCAGCAGCTCCTCCACCGAGCGGGGCTCCTCGCCCCAGTGGAAGCTCGATCCGCGCTTCTCCAGCGAGCGCAACGCCTTCTGCAACGCCGTCGTGTAGTTGCGGCCGATGGCCATCGCCTCGCCCACCGACTTCATGGTGGTCGTCAGCGTCGCGTCGGCGTTCGGGAACTTCTCGAAGTTGAAGCGCGGCACCTTGACCACGACGTAGTCGAGCGTCGGCTCGAAGCTCGCCGGCGTCGCCTGGGTGATGTCGTTGGGGACCTCGTCGAGGCGGTAGCCGATGGCGAGCTTCGCGGCGAGCTTGGCGATCGGGAATCCCGTCGCCTTCGACGCGAGCGCCGACGAGCGCGAGACGCGCGGGTTCATCTCGATGACGATGATGCGTCCGGATGCCGGGTCGACGGCGAACTGGATGTTGCAGCCGCCGGTGTCCACGCCGACGGCGCGGATGATGTCGATGCCGATGTCACGGAGCTTCTGGTACTCGCGGTCGGTGAGAGTCAGCGCGGGGGCGACCGTGATCGAGTCGCCCGTGTGCACGCCGACGGGGTCGACGTTCTCGATCGAGCAGACGACGACCGTGTTGTCGGCCATGTCGCGCATCAGCTCGAGCTCGTACTCCTTCCACCCGAGGATCGACTCCTCCAGGAGCACCTCGGTGGTCGGCGAGTCGCGCAGGCCCGCGCCGCCGATGCGGCGGAGGTCGTCCTCGTTGTAGGCGAAGCCCGAGCCGAGGCCGCCCATTGTGAACGAGGGACGGACCACGAGCGGATAGCCGAGCTCGGCGGCGCCGGAGATCAGGTCGTCCATCGTGTGGCAGATGACGCTGCGGGCGACGTCGGCCCCGGCATCCAGCACGAGCTGCTTGAAGATCTGACGGTCCTCGCCCTTGCGGATGGCGTCGACCTTGGCGCCGATGAGCTCCACGCCGTACCTGTCGAGGATGCCCTGCTCGTGCAGCGCCATGGCGGCATTCAGCGCGGTCTGGCCGCCGAGGGTCGGCAGGATCGCGTCGGGCTTCTCCTTCTGGATGATCGTCTCGATCACGGCGGGCGTGATCGGCTCGATGTAGGTCGCGTCCGCGAAGTCGGGGTCGGTCATGATCGTCGCCGGGTTCGAGTTCACGAGGATGACGCGCACGCCCTCCTCGCGCAGCACGCGGCACGCCTGGGTTCCGGAGTAGTCGAACTCGCAGGCCTGACCGATCACGATCGGGCCGGAGCCGATGACGAGGACGCTGTTGATGTCGTCGCGCTTGGGCATCAGTTCTTGCCCTCTCCTTCGTGTCCCACTTCTTGCTGTGCGTGTCCCACTTCTGTCCCTTGATGTCCCGATTGGTGCTCTCCGGAGCCTGCGGAGGCAGCAGAAAGTGGGACACGGCTGGATGTCGCGGCGCGGTGCGACCGCACCATGTCGGCGAAGCGGTCGAAGAGGTAGTTGGCGTCGTGCGGGCCGCCGGCGGCCTCGGGGTGGTACTGCACGCTGAACGCCGGGATGTCGAGGGCGCGCAGGCCCTCGACGACGTTGTCGTTGAGGCCGATGTGGCTCACCTCGACGCGGCCGTAGCCGTTCGGGCTGAGGGTTTCGCCGTCGAGTGGCGCGTCGACGGCGAACCCGTGGTTGTGCGCCGTGATCTCCACGCGCCCGGTCTGCTTGTCAAGCACGGGCTGGTTGATGCCGCGGTGGCCGAACGGCAGCTTGTACGTGCCGAAGCCGAGGGCACGGCCGAGCAGCTGGTTGCCGAAGCAGATGCCGAAGAACGGCAGACCGTCGTCGAGCACGTTGCGCAGCAGGGTGACGTGGTCGTCGGATGCCGCGGGGTCGCCCGGACCGTTCGAGTAGAAGACCGCCACCGGGTCGATCGCGCGGACCTCGTCGATCGTCGCCGACTGCGGCAGCACGTGCACGTCGAAGCCGCGGGCGGCGAGGTTGAGCACGGTCGCACGCTTGACGCCCAGGTCGAGCACGGCGAGGTTCCCGATCCTCTCGACGCCCTCGTCGGCCGGAGTGACCTCGACGTCGCTGACCGACACCTCCGCCGAGAGGTTCTGGCCGGCCATCTGGGGTGCTTCGCGGACGATGCGCAGCTGTTCCTCGGGGTCGAGCCGAGCGGCCTCGCCGGAGAACACACCGCCGCGCATCGAGCCCGACGAACGGAGCACGCGGGTGACGGCGCGCGTGTCGACGCCGGCGATGCCGACGATGCCGTCGCGGACGAGGGCGTCGTCGAGCGACTCGTCGGCGCGCCAGTTCGACACGACGCGTGAGGGGTCGCGCACGATGTAGCCGGCGACCCAGATGCGGCGCGACTCGGGGTCTTCGCCGTTCATCCCGGTGTTGCCGATGTGGGGAGCGGTCTGCAGCACGATTTGTCCTGCGTACGAGGGGTCGGTGAGGGTCTCCTGGTATCCGGTCATGCCGGTCGAGAAGACGACTTCGCCGAGGGTGGTGCCCCGCGCGCCGTAGGCGCGTCCGGGGTGGCGTGAGCCGTCTTCGAGGACGAGGACGGCAGGGTCGAGCAAGAAGGTCATGCGGCGTTTCCCGTCGATGGTGTGGAGGTCTGGTCCGGCGCGGTCGGGGTCGACGGCGGCAGGATGGCGATGATCGCAGCGGCGAGGCCCTGAGCGGACCCGTCCTGCGGGCGGAGGTAGCTGTCGACCGTCTCGGTGGCGCCGTCGGCGCCGTCCGCGCGCCACGTGAGGCGGACGAGGCCGCCCGGCTCGACGACGCGGTCGATGGCGGTGTTCGCGAGACCGACCGACACGATGCGCTCGGTGCTCAGGAACATCCGCGGCTGGCCGACGAGGTCCAGCGCCACGCCGCGGTCGGTGACCGTGACGTCGACGCGCGAGCGGAAGCCCAGTCCGCGGATGGCGAGTCGTTCGAGCGCCTCGCCGTGCCGGGTCGTGGCGACGTAGAAGCCGGTCGACACGGTCTGGACGGCAGCGGCATCCGGCACCTCCCCGAAGGGGGCGGTGATCCCGGCATCCCGCCGCGATCGTCGTCGCCAGGCGAATGCTCCCAGCGCCAGCAGGGCGACTGCGACCGCGATCATGACGAGCAGGGCGCCTTCCCGGGTCATGCCGACACCTCCCCCATGCTCTCGGCCACGACGCCGTTGGCGACGGTCGCGGCTCCGCGGAAGAACGTCGAGCGCACCTCGCCCGGAAGCTCCCGTCCGAGGTAGGGCGAGTTGACGCTCCGGCCCCGCAGGTCGTCGCGGCCGAACGTCCGCGTCGGGGCGGGGTCGTACAGCGTGAGGGATGCCGCAGCTCCCACCGCCAGCGGCGTGCCGGCGTCGTCGAGCCGTCCGATGCGCGCCGGGGCGGCCGACATCACGCGGGCCACGTCGTCCCAGGACAGCATCCCCGTCTGCACCATCGCCTGGTGCACGACGCGCAGGGCGGATTCCAGCCCGACCATGCCGTTGGCCGCCGCCTGCCACTCGCACGACTTCGCCTCCGCCGGATGCGGCGCGTGGTCGGTCGCGACGATGTCGATCGTGCCGTCCGCGAGGCCTTCGCGCACCGCCTGCACGTCCTCGTCGCGGCGCAGCGGCGGGTTGACCTTGTAGCGGGCGTCATAGCCGCGCACGAGCTCCTCGGTCAGCAGCAGGTGGTGGGGGGTGACTTCGGCGGTCACGTTCACCCCGCGCTTCTTTGCCCACCGGATGATGTCGACCGAACCGGCCGTCGAGAGGTGGCACACGTGCAGACGCGAGCCGACGTGCTCGGCGAGAAGGACGTCACGGGCGATGATCGACTCCTCGGCGACCGCCGGCCATCCGGTCAGGCCGAGCTCGGCCGACACGGAGCCCTCGTTCATCTGGGCGCCCTCGGTCAAGCGGGGGTCCTGCGCGTGCTGGGCGACGACGCCGTCGAATGCCTTCACGTATTCGAGTGCGCGACGCATGATGAGCGGGTCGAAGACGCAGAAGCCGTCGTCGCTGAAGACGCGCACGCGGGCCCGCGAGGACGCCATCGCACCGAGCTCCGCGAGCCGCTCGCCCTTCTGGCCGACGGTCACGGCGCCGATCGGCTGGACGTGGACGTATCCCGCCGCCTCGCCCAGCGCGAGCTCCTGCTCGACGACGCCGGCTGTGTCCGCGACGGGCGAGGTGTTCGGCATGGCGAAAACGGTCGTGAATCCGCCGGCGGCCGCTGCGCGTGAGCCGGTGAGCACCGTCTCCGACGCCTCGTAGCCGGGCTCGCGCAAGTGCACGTGCAGATCGACCAGGCCCGGCAGGGCGATCAGGCCGTCGGCATCCACGATGTCGGCGCCGGCGCGGCTCAGGCCGCTGCCGACCTGACTGATCCGGCCGTCTTCGAGAAGGAGATCCGTCGTCGCCCCGTCGCCGACACGGGCCCCGCGGATGATCGTCGGGCGCGCCGAGGGGTGTCGAACCGTCACGGGGTGTGCTCCTCTGCGTTCGTGTCGCGCTCGCCGGAACGTTCTCCGGCCAGCACCAGGTACAGCACCGCCATCCGCACCGACACGCCGTTCGCGACCTGCTCCAGCACGGTCGATCGTGGGGAATCGGCGGCGTCGGCGGAGATCTCCAAGCCCCGGTTCATGGGGCCCGGGTGCATCACAATGCTACCGTCCGCGAGAGTGGCCAGACGCCTCGCGTCCAGTCCCCATCGACGGGAATACTCCCGTTCAGTCGGGAAATATGCCGCGTTCATGCGTTCCAGCTGGATTCGCAGCATCATGACAGCGTCAGGCCGGGCGGACAGCGCCTCGTCGAGGTCGTAGACGACGCGAGCCGGCCACCGCGACACGTCCTGTGGAACCAGCGTCGGCGGAGCGACGAGGGTGACCTGGGCTCCGAGCGTGTGCAGCAGCCACACGTTGGAGCGGGCCACGCGCGAGTGCAGGATGTCCCCCACGATCGCGACCCGCACACCGGCGAGGTCGCGGCCACGGCTGTCGTCGCCGAAGCGGCGCTTGCGGATGGTGAACGCGTCCAGGAGCGCTTGCGTAGGGTGCTCGTGGGTGCCGTCTCCGGCGTTGACGACGCCGGCGGTGATCCAGCCGCTGGTCGCGAGCGTCTGCGGAGCACCGGAGGCGCCGTGACGGATGACCACGGCATCCGCGCCCATCGCCTGCAGCGTCTGGGCGGTGTCCTGCAGGGACTCGCCCTTGCTGACGCTCGATCCCTTGGCCGAGAAGTTGATCACGTCGGCCGACAGGCGCTTCGCGGCGGCCTCGAACGAGATGCGGGTGCGGGTGGAGTCCTCGAAGAACAGGTTGACGACCGTCTTGCCGCGCAGGGTCGGCAGTTTCTTGATCTCGCGCGACTGGGTGTCGCGCATGTCTTCGGCGACGTCGAGGATGCGCAGGGCATCCTCGCGGGAGAGCGTCCGGGTGTCGAGCAGGTGCCTCATGACGCGATCGTCACCTCTTCGATGCCGTCGACCTCGGCCAGGTGCACGTTGACCCGCTCGCTGCGTGCACTCGGCAGGTTCTTGCCGACGAAGTCGGGCCGGATCGGCAGCTCGCGGTGCCCGCGGTCGACGAGGATCGCGAGCCGCACGGCGGCCGGCCGGCCGATGTCGCCGAGCGCGTCGAGGGCCGCACGGATGCTGCGTCCGGAGAAGAGCACGTCGTCAACCAGGACGATGGTCTTGCCGTCGACGCCTCCGGCCGGGATCTGCGTCGGGCGGGGAGTCCGCGTGGGATTGCGGTGCAGGTCGTCGCGGTACATCGTGACGTCGAGGGCACCGACCGGCACGGAGGTGCCGGAGATGTCGCCGAGGAGAGCGCCGATGCGTCCGGCGAGCGTCACTCCCCGGGTCGGGATGCCGAGGAGGACGAGATCATCGGCCCCCTTGTTGGACTCCAGGATCTCGTGGGAGATCCGAGTCAGTGCGCGGGCGATGTCGGCTGTCTGCATCACGGTACGCGTGTTACCGGTGCTCATCCGCCGCTCCCTTCTCCGCCTCTCTGGACGGTGTTAAAGGTTGCTGTGGTTCGGCCCCACTCTACCCGAACCGGGCGGCGCCTCAGGTTGTGGGTCTCCCCGGCGCGATCGCGCGCCGCACGCCGGCGCGGGCGGCGGTGAGGGCGAGGACCAGCAGCGTCACCGACCAGAACGACGCCGCGCGCAGGCGTGTGACGTCCACGAGGTGCAGCGGGTCGATTCTCATGTCACAGCTCCCCTCGCGCACCCGGGCGCAGTGGTCGCGCTCACTCTAGGGCAGGCCGATGAATCGCATGAGAACACTCTCACGCGACATGTGATGTTTTCTCTCTCGATCTGGACTTTTCCAGCCTGTGATGTCGGAGGCCGTCGGCAGAATGGGGGTATGGACCTCCTCGCAGCACACCTCGACGACCTGCGGTCGCAGGCCGCCATGATGCTGCGCGGAGCGTCGGAGGATCGCGTCTTCGAGCGGGCGAGCGAGAGTGAGCTCGCTCGGCAGATCGCCGCCATCGCCGAGGTCGGCCGGTTGCTCGAGGCGCTCCTGATCGACGCGACCGGCGAGGTCATGCGACGCTCGGACAACCCCGTGCGTGACGAGCGGATGACCTCGCACCTCGGATGCCGCGACGTCACGCAGCTGCTGCAGACGCTCACGCGGATCGAGCCGCGGTCGGCCGCGCGGTTGCAGCGGGCGGCCGCAGCGGTGCGGTCCGATGTGTCGCCGACGACTGGTGAGGTGCTCGAGGCACCCTTCCCATCCGTGCGCGCGGCGATGGTCGACGGCGTCATCGGCGTCGACGGCATTCTGGCGATCACGGGTCCGCTCCAGCAGACAGCGCCGCGCGTCTCCGCTGCCGCGCGGAGGGATGCCGCGGACATCGTTGTCGCCGAGGCGCGCGGTGAGGGCCCGGATGCCGCACCGCCCGCGTGTGCCGAACTCCTGCGCATCCACGCGCAGACCTGGGCTCTCGCTCTCGACCAGGACGGCGCCGAGCCGCGCGAGCGGATCGCGGAGCGGACGCGCTCGGTCGTGCTCGGGGTGGCCACCGCGGGTGGAGTTCCGATCCGCGGAACGCTCTTGCCGGAGGTGGCCGCGCAGCTGCAGACGATCTTCGATGCGCACCTGTCCCCCGCCGTCGCCTTCGACGATCCCGCCGCGACGGACGATGAGCCGCTCCCGGCCCGTGACGACCGGACTCGTGCGCAGAAACAGCACGATGCGCTCGCTGCGGCGCTCGGCGTTGCGGCATCCAGCGGCCTCCTGCCGACGATCGGCGGACATGCGCCGACTCTCGTGGTCTCCGTCGACGCCGACGATCTCGTCGCGGGTACGGGCTTCGCGCACGCGCAGGGATGCGATCAGCCGGTCGACGTGGCGGCCGCCCGTCACATCGCGTGCGCGGGTGCCGTCCAGCGCATCAGCAGCCGGGCAGACGGCAGGATCGTCGCCATCGGCATCGAGGAGCGCGTCTTCAACCGGCACCAGCGTCGCGCGATCGCACTTCGCGACGGCGGGTGCATCATCCCCGGCTGCGGCGTTCCTGCCGGTTGGTGCGAGATCCACCACGTCACCGAACATGCCCGGGGCGGTCCCACGCACACCGACAACGGCGTCCTGTTGTGCTGGTACCACCACCGGTTCCTTGACCGGGTCGGGTGGCAGATCCGCATGAACGGCGGGGTTCCCGAGGTCAAAGCCCCACCGTGGCACGGCACCGATCACCGCTGGCGCGTCGTCACCACCTCGCCGGTACGGCTCAAGAAACGTGCGAAACGCATTCTGACGACGTGAACGCGCCTCGGCGAGGTATCAGGCGGTGCGCGCCGATGCCGTCTCGACGACGCGCGACGCGCGGATCGGGTGGCCCGGTGCGGTGAGGCACTGCCCGCTCGCCAGATCCCACTTCCAGTCGTGGAGGGCGCAGGTGAGCACGCCGTCCTCGATCTTGCCTGTCTTGGTGAGGTCGGCGCGCAGGTGCGGGCAGCGGCGCTGCACGGTCCACTCGCCGATCTCGGCATCCTCGGTCTGATCGGACTGCTCGGCGTACCAGTTCTCGACGTACTCGATGCGGTCGCGGGACAGGCACTTCAGGAACGTGGTGAGGAACTCGTTGAACTTGCCGCTGCGGCCGACCTCGAACTGCATCGACAGGAAGATCGAGTTCGACCAGTCGATCTCGTGGTCACGGATGTTGGTGGAGACGAGATCGGCGGGGATCGTGTACCAGTAGATGCACTCCTCGCCCGCATACTCCCGCACCTTGGCCTTCGGGAAGTCCACGACCATGTCGAGCTCGCCGATGCGGAAGCGCACGTTGCCGCCGACGCCGGTGCGGATCGTGCGGGCGCGACGCAGCAGCGGCTCCCACCATTCCTGCAACGCGGCGAGCATCTCATCCGGTGCCATCGGCTCGGCCCGCGTCTCGATCTCCGCGATGACCTCCGCTTGGCGGCTGTCGCGCTGCTCGGCGAGGTACGCCCACTTGTCGTCGAAGACCCGGTCGATCTCATCCGGCGTGTAGAGGGTCTGCGTGATCTCGATCGTGCCACCGTTGAGGTCGACCTGCGTGCCGGGCACGAACTCGTAGCCCTTCTGATCCGGACGCTCGGCGCGCATGTGCGCGAGGAACTGGCGCTGATCGGTGAAGATCGAGTCGTCCTCCAGCCCCCACCCGTTGAAGCGGAACAGGTCTTCGCGCAGGAACATGGGCGGTCCCGCCATCGGGAAGACGTGCTCGGCATCCACCTTCTCGATGTAGTACATCGCCCGCTTGTTCTGCGCGTCGCGCTTGAGCTTCGCGAAGTGCTGCTTCGAGTCCTGAGGCAGGTCGTAGACCATGGGCCACCAGATCGCGCCGGAGACCTGCGTGAAGTAGGCGTCGGGCTGGGAGAACGACAGCAGACGATCGAGGTCGAGGGGGTGCGAGTCGTTCTGGTTCAGGATGCTGGCGGTGCCGTCGTCCACGCTCAGTGATGAGTCGCCGATGGGGCCGTCGCTGGGCGCCCGCAGCGGCGTGACCATGATCTTCAGGCCGCCGGGATACTCCAGGGTCTGGCCCGCCTGGGTGTAGACGATGTTGTCGTAGCCGAGGCGGCGGAGATCCACCTCGAGATCATCGGTCGGATACTCGGGAAGGAGCACTCGAATGTCCTTACGGACGTGGCGCTCGAGAAGCGCCGGGTCGAAGTGATCGCGGTGACGGTGCGAGATGTAGAGGAAGTCGGCCGCTCCGAAGCGCGTCCAGTCCAGGCCCCGGTTGTCGGGGAACGGGAACCACGATCCGAAGAAGCTCGGGCCCATCACCGGGTCGCAGAGGATGCTGCCGCCCGTCGTCTCGATGAACATTCCGGCGTGGCCGAGGCCTGTGATCCGCATGGGTCCTCCTGGTCGAACAGCTCCCGAGTCTACGCGGCGTCGGCGTGCCCCTCCTCGAGCCTCGCTGAGCGTGGCATCTCGCCCGCTCCGTTGGGCTCATCGAGGAACGATCGGGTCCTCCCAGCTAGGTTCTTTCTATGAGCGCGGGGACGTGGACAACGGGCGACTATCGTGCGCGCATCACCGCCGTGGCGATAACCGGCTCTTCGGAATCAAGGGTGTAGCGAGGGTCTGAAACCTCCGGCCTCGAGCAGGCTCCTGGCT
>NZ_JAUF01000057.1:0-39930 GCF_000585455.1 Microbacterium sp. MRS-1 | reverse complement strand
CGCCCCAGCCGCAGCCAAGGAGGGAGGATCAGCCTCGCGGCTTCTCCACCATCTCGGTCGTCTCGATCTCGTCGCCGACCTGGATGTCGTTGTACTTGCCCAGTCCGATACCGGCCTCGAAGTCGGTGCGGACCTCGGTGACGTCGTCCTTGAAGCGGCGCAGCGACTCGATGGCCAGGCCGTCGGCCAGCACGACGCCGTCGCGGATGACGCGAGCCTTGGCATTGCGCGTGATCGTTCCCGAGCGCACGATGACACCGGCGATGTTGCCGAACTTCGAGGAGCGGAACACCTCGCGGATCTCGGCGACACCCGACTGCACCTCTTCGAACTCCGGCTTGAGCAGGCCCTTGAGCGACTGCTCGACGTCGTCGATCGCGTTGTAGATGACCGAGTAGAAGCGCACGTCCACGCCCTCGCGGGCGGCACGCTCGCGGGCCTTGGTGTCGGGACGGACGTTGAAGCCGATCACGATCGCGTTGTCGATCGTGGCGAGGTTGATGTCCGACTCGGTGATCGCGCCGACGCCGCGGTGGATGATGCGCAGCTGGACGCTGTCGTCGACCTCGATCTTCAGCAGCGACTCTTCCAGCGCCTCGACGGCACCGGAGACGTCGCCCTTGATGATGAGGTTGAGCGACTCGACCTTGCCCTCTTCGAGAGCACGGGTGAAGTCCTCGAGCGAGATGCGCTTGCGGGCCTTGGCCAGCTGGGCGTTGCGCTCGGCGGCCTCGCGCTTCTCGGCGATCTGGCGAGCCAGGCGGTCTTCCTCGGTGACGATGAAGACGTCGCCGGCGCGGGGCACCGAGTTCAGACCCTGCACCTGGACGGGACGCGAGGGGTAGGCCTCGTCGACCGCGTCGCCGTTCTCGTCGATCATGGCGCGGACGCGGCCGTAGGCCGTTCCCGCCACGATCGCATCGCCGACGCGGAGCGTTCCGGACTGGATGAGCACCGTCGCCACCGAACCGCGGCCCTTGTCGAGCTTCGCTTCGATCGCGACACCGCGGGCGGCCTTGTTCGGGTTCGCCGTGAGGTCGAGCCCGGCGTCGGCCGTCAGCAGGACGGCATCCAGAAGCGCCTGGATGTTCGTGCCCTGACGCGCCGACACGTCGACGAACATGACGTCCCCGCCGTACTCCTCGGCGACCAGCCCGTACTCGGTGAGCTGCTGGCGCACCTTCGCGGGGTTCGCGTCGGGCTTGTCGACCTTGTTCACCGCGACCACGATCGGCACGCCTGCGGCCTGCGCGTGGTTGAGGGCTTCCACCGTCTGCGGCATGATGCCGTCGTCGGCGGCGACCACGAGGATCGCGATGTCGGTGACCTGCGCACCACGGGCACGCATGGCGGTGAACGCCTCGTGTCCGGGGGTGTCGATGAAGGTGATGGCGCGCTCGATGCCTTCGTGCTCGGTCCACACCTGGTAGGCACCGATGTGCTGGGTGATGCCACCGGCTTCGCCCGCGACCACGTTGGTCTGGCGGATCGCGTCGAGCAGTCGCGTCTTACCGTGGTCGACGTGGCCCATGACGGTCACCACCGGAGGACGGATCTCGAGGTCGTCCTCGCTCTCCGCCGCCAGTTCGGCCTCCAGGTCGAGACCGAAGCCCTCCAGGAGCTCCTTGTCCTCGTCCTCGGGCGAGACCATCTGGATCTTGTAACCGAGCTCGGCACCGAGCACCTCGAAGGTGGCCTCATCGAGCGACTCCGTCGCCGTGGCCATCTCGCCCAGGTTGAAGAGGATCGTCACGAGCGTGCCGGGCTGCACGGTGTAACCGCGCAGGGCCTCGAGCTTGTCCGCGAAGTCGGCGATGGATGCACCGCGGCGCAGGCGAATGATCTCGCCGTTGCCCTTCTGGACGTTGACGCCGCCGACGACGGGCGCCGACCGCATCTCGAATTCCTGCCGCTTCGCACGACGCGACTTACGCTGCTTGCTCTTGCCGCCACCCTTACCGAAGGCACCAGCGGTGCCGCCGCCGGGACCACGGCCACGACCGCCGCCACCGGCCGGACGACCCGCGAAACCGCCGGGAGCTCCCGGTCCGCCCGTGCCGCCGGGGCGCTGGAATCCACCGGCACCACCGGGACGACCCGGACCACCGGGACGCTGCTGGAACGGTGCACCCGGACGGCCACCGCCGCCGGGCCGACCGGCGCCACCGGGACGCGGGGCACCCGGACGCGGCGCGCCGGGGCGAGGGGCCTGAGGACGCGGGATGTTGCCCGGCGTCGGGCGCTGGCCCATGCCCTGCGCGGACGCGAAGGGGTTGTTGCCGGGACGCGGGCCGGCGGGGCGCTGCCCCATGCCCTGCGCGGACGAGAAGGGGTTGTTGCCCGGTCGCGGTGCACCGCCCGGACGCGGTGCCTGCGGGGTGCTGGCACCAGGGGTCGCCGGTGCGGCGGGTGCCGCCTCAGCGGCGGCGGGAGCAGCCGGAGCGGCGGGAGCCGCCGGCGTCGCGGGAGCCGGCGTGGCGGCCGCGGCGGGCGTGGCCGGTGCGGCGGGCTTCGCCGGTCCGGGACGCGCCGCCGGGCGAGCGCCCGGCGTGGGGGCCTTGGGAGCCGCGCCCGCCGCCGGGGCGGCAGCGGAGTCCGCCGGCTTCTTCGCTGCACCCTCGGCCTCGAGGGCCGCGCGGAGCTTGCGCGCCACCGGGGGCGCAATGGTCGATGAGGGGCTCTTGACGTATTCGCCGAGCTCCTTCAGCTTCGCGAGGGCGACTTTACTGTCGACGCCGATCTCCGAAGCGATCTCGTGCACGCGTGGGTTTGCCACAATTCTCCTGTCTGAGGTCTCCCCCGGACAGGGCAGACCGTTACTTGCGGACGGGTCTCATTTCGAGCCGTTCACTTTGTGTCCATAGCCGTTCAGCCGTTTCGCTGGTGGGTGTTCTGAAAGGTCTGCGTGTCGAGTGGTCCCGACACACGCAATGCTCGTCCGAAGGCGCGGCGCCGGATCGCGGCATCCACACACGCATCCGTGTCATGCACCCACGCACCTCGCCCGGGGAGGACGGCTTTCTCGTCGGCGACGAGGACACCGTCCCTGTCCACCACCCTCAGGAGGCTGGACCGGGAGACGCGTGCGCGGCATCCCACGCACGTTCGAACAGGATCCATCCTACCCCCACTCGCCACGCGGAGATTGCGATGCGGGGCGAGAGCGAGCAGCCGGGCCGGATCTCTCGGTCACGACTCGAGGATCGAGTCGGGCTGGATGTCGATCTTGGCGCCGGTGAGCTTCGCGGCCAGACGGGCGTTCTGACCCTCCTTGCCGATGGCGAGCGAGAGCTGGTAGTCGGGAACCAGCGCACGCACCGCCTTGGTGCCGGCGTCCAGCACGAAGCTGGACGTGACCTTGGCGGGCGACAGGGCGTTGGCGACGAACTTCGCGAGCTCCGGGTCGTAGTCGACGATGTCGATCTTCTCGCCGCCCAGCTCTTCGGTGACGGCGCGCACGCGTCGTCCGAGCTCGCCGATGCAGGCACCCTTGGCGTTGATCGCCGGATCCTTGGCCGTGACCGCGATCTTGGTGCGATGGCCGGCCTCACGTGCGAGAGAGGTGATCTCCACGAGCCCCGACGCGATCTCCGGCACCTCGAGGGCGAAGAGCTTGCGGACAAGGCCGGGGTGGGTGCGCGAGACGGTGATCTGCGGACCCTTGGTGCCCTTCGACACCGACGTCACGTAGACGCGCAGACGGGAGCCATGGGCGTACTGCTCACCGGCGACCTGCTCCTCGGGCGGAAGGATGGCCTCGACGGTGCCGAGGTCGACGTGGACCATGCGGGGGTTGGGCCCCTGCTGGATCACACCGGCGACGATGTCGCCCTCCTTGCCCCGGAACTCGCCCAGGATGGCGTCATCGGCGATGTCACGCAGACGCTGGCCGATCACCTGCTTGGCGGCGTAGGCGGCGATGCGGCCGAAGTCCTCGGGCGTCGACTCCTCCTCGCCGATGATCGCGCCGTCCTCGTCGCGCAGGGGAATGTAGACGGCGACGTGACCGGTCTTGCGGTCCAGGAGCGCACGTGCGCCCTCGGGAAGCTCCCCGTCGGGAGAGGTGTGCTTGGCGTAGGCGGTGAGAATCGCCTGCTCGATGATCCCGACCAGTTCGTCGAACGGGATCTCCTTCTCGCGCTCGACCGTCCGTAGCAGTCCCAGATCGATGTCCACAGGTGCCTCCCTATTCAGCTCTCGACGCGAGGTCACCCTCGGTCACCCGGCCGATTTTACCCGATGGCCTCCGCTGGCGGACTCCGCGGCCGTGCATACTGACGGAATGGATGCCGCAGACCCCCCACCCGCACACGTGATTGCAGAGCCGCGGCGCGCGGATCCCGGTTTGATCGGCCTGCTCGGGTTCGTGATCGCGACCCTCACCGCTCAGCTGGCGCATCTGGGTGTGCAGAACGAGAGCGCGGTGTTCTGGGTGGGCGCGGTGTTCGGGGGCCTCGTCCAGGTGATCGCGGGGATGCTCTCCTACTTCGTCGGCGACGACTTCCACTTCGTCGTCTACAACGCCTTCGGGTGGTACTGGATCTGCATGCCCGGATTCCTCCTCGGCGGAGAGCTCGGCTTCTTCGAGGTGTCGGGCCCGGCGCGCCCGTTGTTCTCGATGATGTTCGCGGTGCTCGCGCTCGGATTCATGTTCGCCGGCGCCACCCACAACTCGGCGCTACCGCTGACCCTGCTGCTCGTGGCGGCGGGGCTGGCACTGGAAGCGGTCGCCGCCTTTGCCGGCGCGGCGACGCTGGGCACCGTCGGAGCATGGCTGCTGATCGGCGCGTCGGCGCTGGCGTTCTACATGCTCGTGGACAAGTTCGCCTGGCGCACGATGGGCCGCCACATCGTCCCCCTCGGGCCGCCGTGGATCCGCCGGGGCGACGTGCCCGCCGAACACCCGTGAACGACGCCCGCCGCGCGGCTGCCGCGACGCGGCGCCACCCGCTGGTGCAGGCACTCGCGCGGGCCGGCTTCGCCGCCAACGGCCTCGTCCATGCGTTGATCGGCACCCTGGTCGTCGCCATCGCGGCCGGCGGTCGGGGCGAGGCCGATCAGGTCGGCGCGCTCCGGACGGTCGCCGCGGTACCGTGGGGCGCCGTTCTGGTGTGGGCGATCGCGATCGGCCTCTGGGGCCTGGCGCTGTGGCATCTGGCCGCGGGCATCACGTCTCGGGGCGACGGGCGCTGGGGGCGGCGGGCCTCGGAGTGGAGCCAGGGCATCGTCTTCGCCGCCGTCGGCACGCTCGCCGCCTCGATCGCCCTGGGCGCGGCGCCCGATGCCGATGGGAGCGCGCGGGCGGCCAGTCGCGGCATCCTCGCGATGACGGGTGGGCCATTCGTCCTGGCCGCCGTCGGAGTGGGCATCGCGGTGGCCGGTGTGGTCTTCGTCGTGATGGGCGTGCGTCGCTCGTTCGAAAAGCGCATGTCCATCCCGCGATCCGCGCTCGGCACGCTGGTCCGCTCGCTGGGGGTCGCGGGCTTCATCGCCAAGGGGGCCGCGCTCGGCATCCTCGGCGTCCTGCTGCTCGTGGCCGCCGCCCACGCGGATGCCGCACGCGCGGGCGGCCTGGACAGCGCCGTCGACGGACTGCTCACACTGCCGGCCGGGCGCGCCATCGCCGTGGCCCTCGGGATCGGGCTGGTGGCCTACGGCGTCTTCTGCGGCTTTCGGGCGCGCTACGCGCGGCTCTGAGGCCTGCGGGACGGGCTGTCAAGGCCCTGGGGCGGCCGTGGGCGGGCGGGCAGGCTCGGGGCATGAGCGAAATCACTGGAACGGAGGCCCGCGACCGCGTGAAGGCACTCGTCGAGGACATCGACATCACCATGCTCACCACCGTGGATGCCGCGGGACGCCTCGTCAGCCGGCCGATGAGCACGCGCGAGATGGACGAGAACGGCGACATCTGGTTCTTCACGTCCGACGAGACGAAGAAGGCGGAGGAGGTCGAGGCCGACCGCGACGTCAACCTGGCGTACTGCGACGCCAAGGGCATGCGCTACGTGTCGGTGGCCGGCCGAGCCGCCCTCGTGCACGACCGCGCCCGCATGGAGCAGTTGTGGTCGCCGTCGGTGGACATCTGGTTCGAGGATGGACTCGACACGCCCGACATCGCACTGCTGAAAGTCACACCGGTCGAGACGGAGTTCTGGGAACCCGCCCACGGCAGGCTCGTCATGGCGGCCGGCATGCTCAAGGCTCTGGTCACTCGCGACGCCCCCGACGACACGATGAACCACGGCAAGCTGATGTGCTGAGGACCGCATCGGGCCGGCTCCCGTCGGCCTGATCAGGCGGGACGCGCTTCGGCAGGCGCGCTCGGCAGGGCGTTGACGGCGCGGATCAGGTGATGCAGATCACCGACGCGGCGCTGTGCGAACGTCATGACGAGGCGCGGTGCCGCGAGGTCGTCCTCGTCCTCGCGCTCTGCTTTCAGCGGGCCGCGGCGCTCGATCGCACCGTCGGCGAGCAGATCCGCGAACCTGTCGTTGAGTGCCGACACCTCGGCATCCGTCGGTTCGGAGCGCAGCCGCAGCACGAGGCGTCGCCCGACCCATCGCAACGAGACGTAATTGCGATAGAAGCCCGTGATCTCCTCGACGGCGGCATCGACCGAGTCCGTCATCACGACGCGATCGAGATCGTCGGCGGAGATCACGCCGTCGGGAATGAGCTGTTCATCGGCGAAGCGGCGCAGCCCCGCCCAGAAGGCGCCTCCCGGGCGATCGAGCAGCACGATCGGCGTGGGAACGGCTTTTCCCGTCTGCTGCAGCGTCAGCAGCTCGAACATCTCGTCGAGCGTGCCGAAGCCTCCCGGCAAGCAGACGAAGCCACTGGATTCCTTCACGAGCATGAGCTTGCGGGTGAAGAAGTACTTCATCGCGACGTTGCGCTCGTGCGCGGCGATGATCGCGTTCGGTTTCTCCTCGAACGGCAGGCGGATCGAGACGCCGAGAGAGTGTGTGGGTCCGGCGCCCTCGGCGGCGGCTTGCATGATTCCCGGGCCTGCTCCGGTCACGGTCATCCAGCCGCGAGCGGCGAGGGCTGCAGTCAGTTCCACCGTGAGCCGGTACAACGGCGAGTCCGGGGCCGTGCGCGCCGAGCCGAACACCGTCACCTTCGGGACACCTCGAAACGGCGCGAACAGTTGGAACGCGGCGCGCATCTCGGTGAGAGCAGCCGATGTGATCTTGAGGTCGAGGCGATCGGCGCGGTCGAGACCCATGCCGACGCCCGTCGCGAGGATGCGTGCGATGAGATCTGCA
Organism: Microbacterium sp. MRS-1; assembly: GCF_000585455.1. Taxonomy (NCBI): domain Bacteria; kingdom Bacillati; phylum Actinomycetota; class Actinomycetes; order Micrococcales; family Microbacteriaceae; genus Microbacterium; species Microbacterium sp. MRS-1. Next base: position 32,662 of record NZ_JAUF01000057.1, on the reverse strand, counting down.
TCCTCGACGACGCCGGCCTCGTCCAGCAGGCGTCGGATGCCGTCGGTCACCGCGGGAGGGAGCGTGGAGCGTTCTGCCATGTCCCCACCCTCGCATCCTCGACGGTCATCGGGTGAACGATCACCGAACGCGGGTCTCTTTCCCCGCCACCGTCAGCCGCGGACTCACCGGCGCGGAAGCCGCGGCGACCTGCAGGCCGACGCGCACGCTCTGACCGGCGGCGAGCGCGCCGGCCCAGTCCTTTCCGGTACAGGCGATGGAGCCGGAGGCGACCGTACACGACATGCCCCAGGCGTTGACCACCTGCGTCGCTCCCGGGCTGGACCAGGAGATCGTCCAACCGGCGACCGCGCGAGAAGCGCTGACGGAGAACTCCGCCACATAGCCGTCCTGCCACGCGCTCTGCAGCATCCAGGTGGCGGAAACCGGTGCGGAGCCCGGGGACGGGAGGGACGTGGGCGTGGGCGACGACGTGGGCGTGGGCGACGGCGTAGGCGTGGGCGTGGGCGACGGCGTAGGCGTGGGCGTGGGCGACGTCCTGGGCGTGGGCGACGACGTAGGCGTGGGCGACGACGTAGGCGTGGGCGACGGTGTCCGGGTGGCGGACGCGGTCGGCGATGGCATCGGGGTGGCGGAACCTCCGGCGAGCAGCGGCGCGAGCGCGGCGAGCTTGGCCGTCTGCGTCGTCTTCCAGTCGTCGGCGACCAGCCCGCCGGTGTCGCCGCTGTTCGGGTTGAACGACCAGTAGCCGAAGCTCAGGCCGTTCGTCCCCAGGTAGGACACCAGAGCCCTCAACCATTGGGCGTCACTCGTCGTCTCGAGCTTCGTGCCGAACTCCCCGACGAAGATCGGCGCGGAGCCGGTGCGGGCCAGATATCCCCAGTTCGCGTCCCAGACCGACGGCAGGTTGGCGGGGTAGTTCGGCGCCGAGAACCACGACTGCCCGTACACCGAGGCGGGATACTCGTGCGGCGAATAGACGACCCGGTTCGATGTCGCGAGCACCACGGGCTTGGCGCCGGCATCCTTCAGGCCGCCTCCCCACCAGGTCGTGCTGGCATCGTTCTGGCGTTCCACGCCTTCGACGATGATCAGCAGTCGGGGGTTGGCGGCGAGCACGGCATTGCCGGCGCGCGTCGCCGCCGCCCACCAGTCGCGGGAGGTATCGCCGCACCCCCAGCAGGCGGAACCGTGCGGCTCGTTGTGGAGGTCGGCGCCGACCACCGTCGGGTCATCGCGGTAGCGGTTCGCGAGCATGACCCAGTCGTCGATCCAGCGCTTCTCGCTGTAGGTCGAGGTGTACCAGAGCTCGGACTGGCCCGACGACTCGATGCGGTGACGGTCGAGGATGACGCGCAGCCCGTGGGCGCGCGCCTTGGCGATGACCGCATCCATCAGCTGCAACGGCGTCAGCGCGACCAGGTCGGGATTGCGCGAGGCGTCGATGGACGATGTCGTGGATGCCGCGAGGCACTGGTTCGAGTACGGCAGTCGCACCGTGTTGAACCCCATGGCCGCGATCTGCGCGAGGCCCTCGTCGAGGGTGATCGACCACAGCCCGTGCGGCGCGCAGTTGGGAGTCTCCAGCCCGAACCAGTTCGCCGCCTTGATGGTGACGGTGCTTCCGTCCGCGGCGACGATGCGCGAGCCCGAGGTGTGCCACCACCCGTCCGCAGCGGCGTGCGCCGACAGCGGGGCCACGGCGCCGACGGCCAGCACCGCGCTGACGGCGAGCGCCGCGATGCTCATGAGGCGGCGGATGCCGAGGGGACGACGACGATCGCGCATGCGCATTCCTTTCGATGCCAACTGCGGGGGTGGTCGGCGTCTCGCGACAGGTGGCATCGTCGACGATCTCGCCGCCCCCAGAGTAGCGACCCGGCGCTCGCCGCGTCGCCGCTGGTCCCCAAACGCTTGCTCGACCATGGCCCAACACGCTTCCCATATTAGAACATATGTTCTATACTCGGATCATGAACATCGACACCGACCTCGAGCCGGACCCCGGCTTCTGGGCGGACATCGTGGCGATCGAGTCGTCACTGCCGCCGCGCGATCCCGTCGCGCAGGTCACCGATATCGCCGCGGTGGTCGCCGTCCACACGGCGGAGCAGTACGCCTGCGTCGCCGCCGCGCGAAGCGATGCGATGGCCGCCGCGGCACCGCACGCGTGCACCGACGACATGATCGACCGGTCGCTGCGACTCGAGCTGGCGGCGGCGCTTCGGATCACCGAGTACGCGGCCGGCGATCTGATGGCCCGCGCGACGGCGTTGGTCGAGCGCTACCCGGCGGCATGGGATGCACTTCACGGGGCACGCATCACCGACCAGCACGCACGTTTCCTCGTGGACGTGCTCGACAGCGTCGATCCCGCGATCGGGTCGCGGCTGATCGATGACGCGGTGTCGCTGGCCGAACGCCTCCCCGCGGGAACCTTCCGCCGCCGGCTGCGCGATCTGGCCACCGCGGCGACCGCAGAGACCCTTGCCGACAAGCATGCGCGCGCCGTCGACGAGCGGCGGGTGTCCGTCGCCCCCGCCGGCGACGGCATGTCCCTCCTGACCGCGTATCTGCCGAGCGTCGAGGCCCACGCCATCTTCGACCGCCTCACCCGCATGGGAAAGGCCATCGCGGGCCATCGAACCGGTCGTGGCGGGGCGGTTGCCGCGCTGGCGACCCCCGGCGCCGCGTCCGCAGACGAGGTTCCGCCCGACGAGCGAACGCTCGACCAGGTACGCGCGGACATTCTGGGCGATCTGCTCATCGACGGTCGCTGCGACGGCCACGCTCCGGCTGTGGCGGGCATCCGTCCGACAGTCGTCGTGACAGTGCCGGTGCTGTCGCTGCTCGACGATTCCCACGCGGCGTCCGAGCCGGCCACCGTCGAAGGTGTGGGTCCCGTTCCGATCGACCAGGCACGACGACTCAGCGGCGGCGCCACGAGCTGGCTGCGCGTTCTGACCCACCCCGAGACGGGCGCGGTGCTGTCGGTCGGGCGCCACCGCTACGACCCGCCGCCTGAGTTGCGTCGGCTCGTCAGGTGGCGGGCGGAACGGTGCATGGCTCCGGGCTGCGTCATGCCCGCCTCGCGATGCGACATCGACCACACCGTGGCCTGGTTCGACGGCGGGAACACCTCCGCGGACAATCTCGCACCCCTGTGCGCCGGGCACCACACGGTGAAGCATCACGGCGGCTGGACGGTGGTGCAGCTCCCCGACAGCGGCGGTGTCGTGGAGTGGACGTCGCCGTACGGCCGGCGCTATCTCGTGGAGCCCGAACGACGCATGCCGGTGTTCCGAGCGGCGCAACCCTCAGAGCGCGCAGCGCCGTCGGACGACCGCGCGGCACCGTTCTGACCCGCACACGCCACACGCACGTGTGCGCACGTGCGCCACGCGGGCCGGCTCGCGCGGGCCCCTCGAAGAGCGGTGCGAGCGGTGCGCGCGACGGTCAGCGCGCGGCGAGGCGGGTGACGGCCTCGGCGGCCGAGACGAGCGTGCGTTCGCCGGAGCGACGATCCCAGAGCTCCACCTGGCCCTCGGCGGCGCCCCGGCCGACGATCACGATCTGCGGCACTCCCACGAGCTCGGCGTCGCCGAACTTGACGCCGGGCGAGACCTTCGGTCGATCGTCGTAGAGCACGTCGAGACCGACCGCATCGAGATCCGCCGACAGCTTCTCGGCGAGTTCGAAGGCCGCGGCATCCCGCCCCGTCGCCACGACCTGCACGTCGAACGGCGCGACGGCTGCGGGCCAGATAAGGCCCTTGTCGTCGTTGTTCAGCTCGGCGATGATCGCGAGGATCCGCGTGACGCCGATGCCGTAGGAGCCCATCGTGACGGTGACGAGCTTGCCGTTCTCGTCGAGCACCTTCAGCCCCAGCGCCTCGGCGTACTTGCGCCCCAGCTGGAAGACGTGACCGATCTCCATGCCGCGCGCAAGCTCGACAGGTCCCGAACCATCGGGCGCCGGATCGCCCGGCCGCACCGTTGCGACCTCGACGTAGCCGTCGGCGGCGAAGTCGCGTCCGGCGACGAGCGAGTGCACGTGCTTCTGATCGATGTTCGCACCGGTGATCCAGCGCGTGCCGTCCACGACGCGGGGGTCGAGGACGTAGCGGATGCCGGTGGCCGACTCCTCGCCCAGGATCGCGCCCTGGGGAGACCACGGCCCGATGTACCCCTTGACCAGCAGCGGGTGCTTCTCGAAGTCCTCGGGCGTGGCGGGCTCGACCTCGGCGGGCGCGAACGCCACCTCGACGCGCTTCTCGTCGACGTCGCGATCGCCGGGGAGACCGACGACGACGAGCTCGCGGCTGCCGTCGAGGTGGGTGAGCGCGAGGACGACGTTCTTGAGGGTGTCGGCGGCGGTGTACTCGCCGTCGAGCACGGCGTTGGTGTGCGCCACGAGCGTCTCGATCGTGGGCGTGTTCGGGGAGTCGAAGATCACCGGCTCGCCGAACCCGTCGAACGCGATGGGCTCGGGCGCCAGGGTCTCGAACGCCTCCACGTTGGCCGCGTAGCCGCCGGCCGAGCGCACGAACGTGTCCTCGCCGATCGCCGTCGGGTGCAGGAACTCCTCGCTGCGCGAGCCGCCCATCGCTCCGGCATCCGCCTGGACGATGACGTACTCCAGGCCCAGCCGCTGGAAGATGCGCTCGTAGGCGTCGCGCTGCGCCATGTAGCTGGTGTCGAGCCCGGCGTCGGTGTAGTCGAAGGAGTACGCGTCCTTCATCGTGAACTCGCGGCCGCGCAGGAGTCCCGCGCGCGGACGTGCCTCGTCGCGGTACTTGTCCTGAATCTGGTAGATCGTTAGGGGCAGATCCTTGTACGAGCCGTACAGGTCCTTGACCAGCAGCGTGAACGCCTCTTCGTGCGTCGGGGCGAGCAGGTAATCGGCGCCCTTGCGGTCCTTCAGACGGAAGATGCCGTCGCCGTACTCCTCCCAGCGCCCGGTCGCCTCATAGGGGTCGCGCGGCATCAGTGCCGGGAAGTGCACTTCCTGTGCGCCGGCGGCCGCCATCTCCTCGCGGATGATGTTCTCGATCCGCGACTTGACCCGCAGCCCCAGCGGCAGCCACGCGAAGATTCCCGGTGCCTGGCGGCGGATGTAGCCGGCGCGCACGAGCAGGCGATGGCTCGTGACCTCGGCATCCGAAGGGTCTTCGCGAAGCGTGCGGAGGAAGAAGTTCGACAGACGGGTGACCACGAGCGTCAAGCCTAGTCCGCAGCCACCTCACCCGACCGCCCTACACTGGCCGGGTGCCGCACCGCCGCTCCCGCTTCGTCGCTCGATCTCTGCGCGGTGAACTGGCCGCGTCGCTGTCTGCGCTGCGACATCAGCTCGCTCTGCCGGACGGATACCCCCGTGACGCACTTGCCGAGGCGATGGCCGCCGCGGCACGCGTCTCGACGGATCCGACCGCGACCGGCCTCGCCGATCTCCGCGATGTCGCCTTCCTCACGGTCGACCCGGCCGGATCGACCGACCTCGACCAGGCGCTGCACCTGGAGCGCACCTCGACGGGCGCCGTCCTGCACTACGCGATCGCGGACGTTCCGGCATTCGTGGCACCCGACGGCGCGCTGGATGCCGAGACCCGCCGTCGCGGGCAGACGCTGTACGCGCCGGACGGACGGATCCCCCTGCACCCGGCGGTGATCAGCGAGGACCACGCGTCCCTGCTGCCGGGCGTGGACCGACGCGCGTACGTGTGGCGGTTCGTGCTGGACGAGGGCGCCCGCCCGACGGAGACGACCATCACCCGCGCGATCGTGCGGTCGCGGCGCCAATGGTCCTACTCCGAGGCGCAGGCGGCGATCGACGCCGGCGCTGCCCCCGCCACCCTCGCCGCGCTGCCATGGTTCGGCGCCGCCCGGGCCGAACGGGAGCGCGAGCGCGGGGGCGCGAGCCTGAACCTGCCGGAGACGCGTATCGTCACGGCGGCGGAGGACGACGCCTACGGTCTCGAGCGCGCCGACGGTGTGGCGTTGGAGGATTGGAACGCCGATGTCTCGTTGCTCACCGGCATGGCGGCGGCGCAGATCATGATCGACGGTCGCGTCGGCATCCTGCGGACCATGCCTCCGGCCGCGTCGACCGACGTGGAGGAGTTCCGGTCACAGACGATGGCTTTGGGACTGCCGTGGACCACCGACGTCGCCTACGGCGACTATCTGCGCAGCCTCGACCGTTCGCCCGCCGCTCTCGCTGTTCGCGAATACGCGGCGGGCCTGTTCCGCGGAGCGGGCTACGCGACCTTCGACGGCGAGCTGCCTGAACAGCGATCGCAGGCTGCGATCGGCGCCCCGTACGCTCACACGACTGCTCCCCTGCGACGCGTGGTCGACAGATGGTCGCTGGTGATCTGCCATGCTCTCGTGAACGGTGAAGAGGTTCCCGGGTGGGCGCGCGCATCACTTCCCATCCTCCCCGCGATCATGGCGCGCAGTTCGTCGATCGCCGCCCAGCTCAGCTCCGGGGCGATCGATCGTGTCGAGGCGGCGCTGCTGGCCGGACACGTCGGGGACGAGTTCGACGCACTCGTGCTCAGCAGACGCGGGGACGAGGCACGCATCCAGCTCATGCAACCGGCCGTCGAGGCGCGCGTGGCGCGCGTGGCGGCTGCGCCCGGCACCCTCGTACGTCTGCGGCTGGATGCGGCGTCCGTTGACGAGGGAACCGTCCGGTTCAGCGTCGTCTGACGGCCTCCGCCCGAGACGGATGTGCGACGGGCGTCGCGTCCAACCTGCGATATATTGCATACCGTGCCACTCGCTGCCGTCCCCGTGCCCCGCGCACTTCTTCGCGACGACGTGCACGCGCGCCTGCAGGAGGCGATCGTCGACGGCAGCCTCGCCCCCGGTGAGCAACTGCGCGACGCAGAACTGGCCGAGCGACTCGGCGTCAGTCGCACGCCCGTGCGAGAGGCGCTGCTCGAACTCGCTCAGGCCGGGCTCGTGCAGGCGACTCCCGGCCGGTCCACCGTCGTCGCCCCGATCGACCCCGATGCCCTCCGAGACGCGCAGGCCGTGGTCGGCGCTCTCCATGCACTTGCCGTGCGCACCGCCGTCCCCCGTATGACGACACACGACCTCGACGAGATGCGCGCGGCGAACGCCGCTTTCCGCGACGCCCTGTCGGCCGGCGACATCGACGGCGCCCTCGAGGCGGATGCGCGCTTTCACCGCGTCGCCCTCGAGGTGTGCGCGAATGCGGCAGCCGCGGCCGTCATCGCCCGCTATGAGCCGGTCCTGCGCCGCGTGGAGCGCCTGCGGTTCGCCTCCCACGAAGGCGCGGCCTCCGCCGACCGCCACGACCGCCTGATCGCGCTGTGCGCGGCCGGCGCCGCCGACGACGCCGCACGCCTCGCCGAGAGCGCCTGGCAGTCCCTCACCATCTCCCCCGCCCCCACTGAACAGGATCCCTCATGAAGCTGCACGAGTTCGCTCGCCACCCGCTCACCTTCGGGCCCAGCCCGTTGCAGCACCTGGCGCGGCTCAGCGACCACCTCGGGGGCGCGCAGATCTGGGCGAAACGCGAGGATGTGAACAGCGGCCTCGCGTTCGGCGGCAACAAGGTGCGCAAGCTCGAGTACATCGTCCCCGACATCCTCGCCTCCGGCGCCGACACGATCGTCTCGATCGGCGGCTACCAGTCCAACCACACGCGCCAGGTCGCGGCCGTCGCGGCGCATCTCGGGTTGAAGGCGCGACTCGTCCAGGAGAAGTGGGTTCCGTGGGACGACCCCACCAACGACAAGGTCGGCAACATCCTGCTCTCGCGCATGATGGGCGCGGATTCGCGCCTCGACGATGCCGGCTTCGACATCGGCATCCGCGACTCGTGGAAGCAGGCGCTGGCCGAGGTCGAAGCCGGCGGCGGTACGCCCTACCCCATCCCCGCCGGAGCGAGCGAGCACCCGCTCGGAGGTCTGGGCTTCGCCAACTGGGCGTTCGAAGTCGCCGAGCAGGAGAAGCAGCTCGGCGTCTTCTTCGACACGATCATCGTCTGCACCGTCACCGGATCGACCCATGCCGGAATGATCGCGGGATTCGCCGCGCTCGAAGAGGCGACCGGCGTCCGACGTCGCGTGCTGGGAATCGACGCTTCCGCGACCCTCCGGAAGACTCGCGATCAGGTCGCGCGCATCGCTCGGCATACGGCGCAGCTCATCGAGCTCGGCCGCGATCTGCGCGATGACGAGATCCAGGTTCTGGAGGGGTGGGCGGGTGAGCTGTACGGCATCCCCGTCGACTCCACGATGGAGGCCATCGAACTCGGCGCACGGCTGGAAGCGATGATCACGGACCCCGTCTACGAGGGGAAGTCCCTGGCCGGGCTGATCGACCTCGTCGGCTCCCGCGACATTCCGGCATCGTCCACCGTGTTGTACGCGCACCTCGGTGGGCAGCCGGCGATCAACGCGTATCACTCGCTCTGGGACCCGAGCGCCTCCCGGTGACGCGGGCGAGCGGCCCCACTCCCTCGCGCCGCTCGAAGACGAGGTGGGTTTCGGTGGTGAGTACCGCCTCGTGCACCGTGATGTGCTGGAGGACGATGTCGCGCAGCGCCGCGGCATCCTCCACGGCCACATGCACGAGGAAGTCGTCCTCGCCTGCCACGTGAAAGGCCTCGATCACGCCGGGCGTCGCCACGATCGCGTCGAACAGCTGCCCGACCCCCTCGCGAGTGTGTCGACCGAGACGCACGCGGATGACAGCTTGCAGCGGAAGACCGAGGGATGCCGGGTCGACGAGGACGCGGACGCCGGCCAGCACCCCGCGAACGCGGAGGGAGCGAATGCGGTATGCGCAGGTCGACTCCGCGACGCCGAGTTCTTCGGCGAGCGCTTTGTTGGACCGGCCGGGCGCGCGGACCACTGCCGCGAGAATCCGCAGGTCGAGCTCATCGAGGGCGGATGCCGTGCTTTGCTGTTCAGCCAAGTGCGCCTCCTGAACGCTCGTCTCGGATTGCTCAGTTCGGCACAATTCGATCAGGTGATTGCGGAGTTCACAATCGCACCGAACCCCTGCCGCACTTTCCTCCATACTCGCGGCATGGACCATCTCGACACGCTCGCCGTGCACGCCGGGCGCGCGGACTTCGCCTCCCTCGGCGTGCACACCCCGCCGCTCGATCTGTCGTCGACCTACCCGTTGCCCGACGTGGAGCGCGGCGGGGACTCGTACGAGGCGCTCGCGACCGGCGGAACGCCGATCCCCGGGGGCAGCCACGTGTACGCCCGCCTGTGGAACCCGACGGTGTCCCGCTTCGAGGAGGCCCTGGCCACGCTCGAAGCGGCAGAGGCCGCCGTGGCGTTCGCCTCCGGAATGGCGGCGCTGACGGCGGCGATCGTCTCGCACACGGTCTCGATCGGGCATCCGCACGTCGTGGCGGTCCGACCGCTCTACGGCGGCAGCGATCACATGCTGGCTAGCGGCCTGCTGGGTACGCAGGCGACCTTCTGCGGTCCGGACGAGGTCGGCGCAGCACTGCGCCCGGAGACCGGACTGGTCATCGTGGAGACGCCGGCGAACCCGACACTCGAACTCGTCGACATCGCCGCCGTCGTCGCGCAGGCGAACGACGTTCCGGTCCTCGTCGACAACACGTTCGCCACGCCGGTCCTCCAGCAACCGCTCGCCCACGGCGCGACGATGTCGCTGCACAGCGCGACGAAATACCTCGGCGGCCACGGCGACGTCGTCGGCGGCGTCATCGCTTGTGGCGCGGAATCCGCCGCTGCTCTTCGCCGCGTCCGGGCGATCACCGGCGGCATCCTTCACCCTCTCGGCGCGTATCTGCTGCATCGTGGCCTCCCGACCCTGCCCCTGCGGATGCGCGCGCAGCAGGAGACGGCCGCGAAGATCGCCCGGCGCCTGCTCGAGCACGATGCGATCGCGGAGGTGTTCTACCCGGGACTGCACGGCGACCCGACGGGGCTGCTCGCCCGCCAGCAGCACGGCACCGGCGCGATGGTGTCGCTCCGCCTGCGCGGAGGCTACGATGCCGCGGCGCGCGTCGCGGCATCCACGCGCCTGTTCACCCATGCCGTCTCGCTGGGCGGCGTGGACTCGCTGATCCAGCATCCGGCCGCCCTCACGCACCGCCCCGTCGCGCCCGAGGCCCGGCCCGACGCCGACATCCTGCGCCTGTCGATCGGTCTCGAACACGTCGACGATCTGTTCGACGACCTCAGGCAGGCTCTGGCGCTCACCCGCGACGGGAAGTCGACGGCGACCACGGTGCACTGACGCGCCGGAGGCGATCGGCGATACTCACTCCTGGGCGAGAGCAGCGATCGCTCGCTCTGCGACGTCCGGTGCGATCTGACCCGCGTTGACGTGCACGCGGATCAGGTTCGTCCCGTCGCTGGCGAGAACGTCATCGCCCATCGGGGATGCCGTGGCGAGGAACCAGAGGTCGCCGGCGGTCACGTGTCAGCGCGCGGCGGGACGGCGCACGCTGCGGGACAACGATCTGATCACGCCCATGCCGCCGACGGCATACGAGGCCGTCCACGAAGAGCGTGGCTCAGGCGGTGACGACCTGCGCCGTGCCGATCGGGGCGTCGGGGCCCATCTCGTCGGCGATGCGGTTGGCTTCTTCGATCAGAGTGGCGACGATCTCGGCCTCGGGAACGGTCTTGATCACCTCGCCCTTGACGAAGATCTGGCCCTTGCCGTTGCCCGAGGCGACGCCCAGATCGGCTTCCCGCGCCTCACCCGGTCCGTTGACGACGCATCCCATCACAGCGACGCGCAGGGGCACCGTCATGTCCTTGAGACCCTCGGTGACGTCGTTGGCGAGCGTGTACACGTCCACCTGCGCACGGCCGCACGACGGGCACGACACGATCTCGAGCTTGCGCTCGCGGAGGTTCAGCGACTGCAGGATCTGGTGGCCGACCTTGACCTCTTCCGCCGGCGGCGCCGACAGCGAGACGCGGATCGTGTCACCGATGCCCTCGCCCAGAAGGATGCCGAAGGCGGTGGCGCTCTTGATCGTGCCCTGGAACGCAGGACCTGCCTCGGTCACACCGAGGTGCAGGGGCCAGTCGCCCCGCTCGGCGAGCATGCGGTACGCCTTCACCATCACGACCGGGTCGTTGTGCTTCACCGAGATCTTGAAGTCGTGGAAGTCATGCTCTTCGAACAGCGACGCCTCCCAGACCGCACTCTCCACGAGCGCCTCCGGGGTCGCCTTGCCGTACTTCTCGAGCAGCCGCTTGTCGAGCGAGCCGGCGTTCACCCCGATGCGCAGCGACACACCGGCATCCTTCGCCGCCTTCGCGATGGCGCCGACCTGGTCGTCGAACTTGCGGATGTTGCCCGGGTTCACCCGCACCGCGCCGCACCCGGCGTCGATCGCCTGGAAGACGTACTTAGGCTGGAAGTGGATGTCCGCGATGACGGGGATCTGACTCTTCTTCGCGATGATGTGCAGCACATCGGCGTCGTCCTGGCTGGGCACGGCCACGCGCACGATCTCGCAGCCGGATGCCGTCAGCTCGGCGATCTGCTGGAGGGTCGCGTTGATGTTCGTCGTCGGCGTCGTGGTCATCGACTGCACGCTCACGGGGGCGTCGCCACCGACGAGCACCTTCCCGACCTTGATCTGACGGCTCTTGCGGCGGGGGGCGAGGACGTCCGGCACGCGCGGCATCCCGATGTTCACTGCTGGCACTGCACCAGACTACGCCGCGCACACTGCGCGGGGGCTGCGCGGTGATCGTCATCGCTCGTTCTGATATCGTGACCGCATGTTCGCGAACACCTCCTGGTGGCCCACCCGCTGAGGCGGTGTGCTCGCGACCCACGACACAGACCGCCCTCGAGGCGGTCTTTTCGTTCCCGGACGAACGCAGCCCGCCCGACCTGAAGAAAGGCCCGGCGATGACCCCGAGCCCCTCCCCGCTGGAGTCCGTGCTGCGCACGGGCCGTGCGTTCGCCCTGATCGCCCGGGAAGCCGACACCGTCGAGCTCCTGGTCGGCGAGGTGGTCGACGTCCCGCTGCTGGCCGACATCCCCCTGACCGACGCCGACGGGACCCCGCACGAGGTGCTCGCCCTCGTCCCCTACCGCCAGGTGGTCGAACGCGGCTTCTCGTGTCACGACGACGGCGCACCCCTGCGCTGTCTCCTGGTCGACGAGCACGTGACGCTCGAGCGGGCCGCGCTGCTGTCGACGCTGCCGTCCGAGACCGTGCCGCTGACCGACGCCGGGTTCGATGTCAGCGATGACGAGTATGCGACGATCGTCCGCCGCGTCATCACCGACGAGATCGGCCGGGGCGAAGGAGCGAACTTCGTCATCCGCCGCGACTTCACGGCATCCGTCGACACCGACGCGCTCACCGCGGGACTCACCTGGTTCCGCGCCCTGCTGGAGCACGAACGCGGCGCCTACTGGACGTTCCTGGTGTCCACGCCCGGACACCTCGCAGTCGGCGCAAGCCCGGAGGCCCACGTCAGCGCGCAGAGCGGCGATGTCACGACCCCGGGCACCAGCGTCGTCACGATGAACCCGATCTCGGGCACCTTCCGCCACCCCGCCGGAGGTGCCACGGCCGAGACGCTCACCGCGTTCCTGTCGTCGACGAAGGAGACCGAGGAGCTCTTCATGGTCGTCGACGAGGAGCTCAAGATGATGAGCGCCGTCTGCAGCGACGGCGGACGCATCACCGGCCCGCATCTCAAGGAGATGTCGCGGTTGACGCACACCGAGTACATGCTGCGTGGCACGAGCACGATGGACCCGCGGGACATCCTGCGCGAGACGATGTTCGCACCGACGGTCACCGGATCGCCCATGCAGAACGCGTGCACCGTCATCCAGCGGCACGAACGCGAGCCCCGCGGCTACTACTCCGGCGTCGCGGCACTGTTCACCCCCACCGCCGACGGTTGCCACGACCTGGATGCGCCCATCCTCATCCGCACCGCCTACCTGGTCGACGGCACCCTGCGCGTTCCCGTGGGCGCCACGCTCGTGCGCCACTCCGACCCCGAGGGCGAAGTCGGAGAGACCCACGGCAAAGCGGCCGGCGTGCTCGGGGCCATCGGCGCCGTGGCACGCGATGCGGCCCCCGACACGCTCCTCGACGAGGACGCCCCGGCATCGACCGCGCCCCGCCTGGCCGACGATCCGTCGATCGCCGCGCTGCTCGCGGCGCGCAACGAGCGGCTCGCCCCCTTCTGGCTGAACCCGCAGCAGACCGCTGCCGCGGGTCCCTACGTCGGCCGAACGGCGGTGGTGGTGGATGCCGAGGACCGTTTCACCACGATGCTCGCCCACCAGCTGCGTCACCTCGGCTTCGCCACCTCGATCGTGCCCTGGAGCCGTGCCGCGGCGGAAGCCGACGCTCTCGCGGCGGCCGACATCGTCGTCGCGGGACCCGGGCCGGGCGATCCGCGGGACGACGGCAGCGCCCGCATCCGCGCCATGCGCGACGTCGTCGCCGCCCGCCTCGACGGCGGTCGGCCCCTCCTGGCGGTCTGTCTGAGCCACCAGATCCTCGCCGACCGGCTCGGCCTGGACCTCGCTCCCCTGGCGACGCCCCATCAGGGCCTGCAGAAGACCGTGGACGTCTTCGGAGAACCATCGTCGATCGGGTTCTACAACACGTTCACGGCCCGCGTGAACCCGGGAACGGCCCGCCTCGGGCGCACGGAGATCTCGGCGGATGGGGGCTCCGGTGACGTCTACGCCCTGCGCGGACCGGGCTACGCCTCGGTGCAGGGGCACCTGGAGTCGATCCTCTCGCGCGACGGCCTCGCCACGCTCGAACGACTGGTGTCCTGGGCTCTCGACTGACTCAGCCGAAGATCTTGAGCGGATTCACGATGTCCGCCAGGATCAGGATGCCGCCCATCACGACGATCGCGACGACCACGACGAACGTCACCGGGACGAGCGTGGTCGCATCGACGGGGCGCGGCGGCGGGCGGCGCCACAGCCGGGCCCAGGCGCGCTTCACGCCCTCCCAGAGGGCGATCACCACGTGGCCACCGTCCAGCGGCAGCAGCGGGATGAGGTTGAAGACGAACAGTGCCAGGTTGAGCGAGCCCAACAGCCCCAGAATGGTGGCGACGCGGTTGAGCACCGGCGCATCGGTGGCCGCGGCCTCGCCGGCGAGCCGGCCGACGCCGACCACCGACAGCGGCCCGTTCGGATCGCGCGGAGCCCCGGTGATCATGTCGGACGCCGTCTGGTAGACGCGTGCCGGCAGTTGCCCCATGATGCCGACGACCTGACCGGCCTGCTGCACCGCTGCGGCGGGACCCGCCCACAGCGGCTGGTGCACATAGTCCGTCATCGCGGTCATTCCGACGAAGCCGACGTCGGCGGTGACGGTGGTGCCGTCGGGCCCCGCGATCTGACGTTGCGCGAGCAGCGGTGTGACCTGGAGGGTCTGCTCGACACCGTCGCGGCGGACGACGACGGCGATGGCGCGGTTGGGCGAGGCCTGGATGATCGCCGACGCCTCCTCGAACGTCTGCACCGACGTGCCGTCGACCGACACGATCACGTCACCGGTCTGGATGCCGGCCGCCGCGGCCGGTGAGACGGGATCGTCTGCCGCGCACGCGGTCTGGGTCGATCCTGCCGGCAGCACGCACTGGTTCACCGCGGCGATGGTGGTCGTCGCGGTCTGCACGCCGATGCCACTGAAGACGATCGCGAACAGGAGCATCGCCAGCAGAAGGTTCATGACCGGGCCACCGAGCATGATGACGATCCGCCGCCACACGGGGAGTGCGTAGAAGGTTCCGGTGCGGTCCACGCCGTCGAGGGTCTCCTCGTTGGCGGCCCGCGCATCCTGCACCATCGACGCGAAGAAGCCGGCGCGCGCCCGCGAGGCGGCCGTGGCCGCCACGGTCTGCGGGGCCGGCGGATACATACCCGCCATGGAGATGTAGCCGCCGAGCGGCAGGAGCTTCACGCCGTATTCCGTCTCACCGAACCGGCGAGACCACAGCGTGGGCCCGAGGCCCACCATGTAGCGGCCGACGCGCACGCCGAAGAGCTTGGCAGGCACGAGATGCCCGACCTCGTGCAGAGCGATGGATGCCGCGAGCCCCACGACCAGCAGCACGACGCCGACGATGAAGGCGATGAGGGTCACGAGCCAAGAGGCTACCGGTCGCCGCTTTGAGTTTGCTCAGCCCTCGCGCGGCACACCCCTTTCGGCGCCGGTAGGCTCGTGAGGTGCCCCAGCGATCGACGAGCCGCCGTGTGCGCGCCCTGCGCGGCACGACCGCAGCGGCGATCGCGACGACGATCGCCTCGACGGGGCACACGTTCGGCGGCGGACAGCCACCCCCGCTGTGGCTGATCCTGGCCGTCACCGTTCTCACGTCGCCCGTCGCCGTCGCTCTCGTCGGACGACGCCGGAGTCTCCCGCGGACGGCCGCGGCCATCGCGGCGGCGCAGATCGCACTGCACACGGTGTTCGCCGTGATCGGACCCGCCTCCCTCCCCGCCGCCGGCACCGGGCACGTGCACGGCGCACTCTCGGCCGGTGAGACCCTTGCCGGCCCCGGACACTCCGCCGCTCATCTCAGCGTCGGGATGCTCCTCGCCCACGCCCTGGCCGCGGTCGTCACCATCGCGCTCGTGGCCTACGGCGAGCGGCTTCTGGCGGTTCTGGCCCGCGGCATCCGACGCGTCCTGCACCGCGCCCACTCGCCGGCACCGCAGGCCTTCCCCTGGGTCGTCATCCCCTCTCCCGGCACGCGCGTCGCGCGTGCCGATGCCCACCTGTCCGTTCTCACTCGACGGGGTCCGCCGGCGTTCGCACGCTGAGCACCGCCGCATCCGCGGCACCCCGCGGCACCCCGCGGCACCCGTCATCGCGGCATCCGCCGCGCCACGAACGAACAGAAAGAGCACCCTGATGACTGTCACCCCTGCCTCCCGCCGCCGCGCACGCACGATCGCCGGCGTCCTCGCCGGCGCCGCCCTGGTGCTTGCGGCCCCCCTCGCCGCATCGGCTCACGTGCACGTCACGCCGGATGCGTCGGATGCCGGGTCGACCACACGCCTCGCGTTCTCGTTCAGCCACGGCTGCGAGGACTCGCCCACCACCGCGGTGAAGATCACCATCCCCCAGGGCATCGACGGCGTGAAGCCGGTGCTCGACGGCGCCTGGAAGATCTCCCGCGAGCTGAACACGGATGGCATCCCGTCCTCCGTCACGTTCACGGCGATCACGCCGGTCGACTCCGGCGTAGCGGCCTCGGTCGCGCTCGATGTGATCTTCTCGTCGAGCGCCGCGAACACCTCGGTGGCCTTCCCCGTCCTGCAGACGTGCGAAACCGGGTCGACCGACTGGTCGGAGGTCGCCGCCGAGGGGCAGAGCGAAGACGATCTGAAAGCGCCTGCCCCCGTCGTCGCGGTCGGTGCCGTGTCGACCGGCTCTGGCGACCACGGGCATGCGTCGACGACCGACGGCGATGCAGATGCGCACGCCGCCACGACCGCCGCGGCGGCGTCGGATGCCGACCCGGTCGCACGCTGGTTGAGCGGTGGCGCCCTCGCCGCCGCGATCGCAGCGCTCGTCGTCGCGCTGGTGCGTCGACGCCGCGCCTGACGGATACCCGGCTCGTCCTAGCCAGCGGCCCGGTCGCCGCCCGTGTGGCAACCGGGCCGCGTGCCGAAATGAACGAGGTAGCCTGGTCATGGCTCTCGCTCCGGAGTGACGCTGGCAACGGACGACCTGCGTCTCGGCGATCTGTTCGTCGCGCTCCCCGGCCGCAACCATCACGGTGCGCAGTTCGTGGGGGCTGACGTCGCGGCGGGGTCGGCAGCCGTCATCACCGACCGCGCGGGTGCGGAGCTGTCAGCCGACGCCGGCGTGCCGATCGCCGTGGTGGACGATCCGCGCGGCATCCTCGGCGAGATCTCGGCCTGGATCTACGGCACGGAGCAGAACGTGCCGATCATGCTCGGCGTCACGGGAACGAGCGGCAAGACGAGCGTCGCACATCTCCTCAAGGCGATTCTGGAGGCGCCCGAGTTCCACGCTCTGCTCGCGCACATGCGCGAGCGCGGAGTGGAGGCGGTGGCCGACGAAGTCAGCGCGCAGGCACTGGCACGTCACCGCGTCGACGGGATCGTCTTCGATGTCGCGGGCTTCACCAACCTCACGCACGACCAT
Organism: Microbacterium sp. MRS-1; assembly: GCF_000585455.1. Lineage (NCBI taxonomy): Bacteria > Bacillati > Actinomycetota > Actinomycetes > Micrococcales > Microbacteriaceae > Microbacterium > Microbacterium sp. MRS-1. The sequence goes on along the minus strand of NZ_JAUF01000057.1, from coordinate 15,493 downwards.
CTCGACGACTTCGGCGACATGGGCACCTACCTCCGCGCGAAGCTGCCGCTGTTCACCCCCGAACGCAGTCGTCGGGCGGTGGTGAGCCTCGACTCCGAATACGGCGTCGAGGTCGTCGCGGCAGCGAGGGTTCCCACCACGACGATCATCACCCCGGCCCTGGCCGTGGAGCCGGTCGCGGCGGATTGGACCGTGGACATCGTCGCCGAGCGACAACACGGCACCACTTTCGCTCTTCACGGCCCCGATGGGTAGTCGCTGACGACCACTGTTCCGGTGATCGGCCCGCACATGGCCTCCAACGCGGCGCTCGCCATCGTGATGCTCCGAGAGGCGGGCTACGCGTGGGAGCGGCTGGCCGCGGCCCTCGACGGCCGCCGGATCGAGGCGGCTGTCCCGGGGCGGACACAGCGCGTGTCCGGAGAGAGCGGCCCGGCGGTCTACGTCGACTTCGGCCACTCCCCCGACGCGTTCGAGAAGACACTCGCCGCCGTGCGGCGCATCACCCCGGGACGCGTTCTGATGCTGTTCGGCGCCGACGGCGACCGCGACACGACCAAGAGATTCGATATGGGACGCACTGCCGCGCTCGGCAGCGACATCCTCATCATCACCGATCACCATCCGCGACACGAGAACCCCGACGACATCCGCGCCGAACTGCTCACCGGCGCTCGCGCCGCCGTGTCGGCCACCGAGATCCTCGAGATCTCGCCGCCGGAACGGGCGATCGTCGAGGCGAACTCGCGCGTCGGCGACGGCGACGCGATTCTCTGGGCGGGCCCCGGCCACCAGGACTATCGCGACATCCGAGGCGTTCGTGTGCCGTACTCGGCGCGAGAGCTCGCACGCCGAGCCCTCGCCGCAGCCGGATGGGCCCCGCCGGCACCGTCGTGGGTGGTGCCCTACCCGCGGGATTCCACGCCGGACTCCGATCCGACGCGCCCCGCCTGAGACCAGCGACACCCGCGACCCCGCGACGCCCCTTGTGGACTGACCACAAGGGGCGTCCGTCTTTCCGGAGAGTCGATTGTCGGCGGCATCCATGCTCTCTTTGTGGTCTGACCACAAGCGCTACGCTGATCTCAACGACTCGCCCACGGATGGGTGGACGGGCCGCTCCCACGAGGATTTGAGGAAGCGAATCATGACCACCGTCACCCCCTCCGCACAGGACACGCAGCCCGTCGCCTGGAACGGCTTCACCGCCGGCCCGTGGCAGGACGCGATCGATGTGCGCGACTTCATTCAGCGCAACTACACGCCGTACCTCGGCGACGCCTCGTTCCTGACCGGCGCCACGGCCCGCACCACGCGCATCTGGAGCACGCTGTCGGCGATGTTCCCGGTCGAGCGCGAGAAGGGCATCTACGACGTCGACGCGCACACGCCCGCCGGCATCACCGCCCACGGCCCCGGGTACATCGCGAAGGACGACGAGCTCATCGTCGGCCTGCAGACCGACGCGCCGCTGAAGCGCGCGATCATGCCCAACGGCGGCTGGCGCATGGTCGAGGGCGCGCTCGAGACCTACGGCTACGAGGTCGACCAGACCCTCAAGGAGATCTTCACGAGCTACCGCAAGACGCACAACGAGGCCGTCTTCGACGTGTACTCGCCGAACGTCCGCGCCGCGCGCAGCTCGCACGTCATCACCGGACTCCCGGACGCCTACGGCCGCGGCCGCATCATCGGCGACTACCGCCGCGTCGCGCTGTACGGCATCGACCAGCTGATCGCCGCCAAGAAGGTCGACAAGCTCGGTCTGGACACCACGCCGTTCTCGGAAGAGGTCGTCCGCATGCGCGAGGAGCACGCGGAACAGATCCGCGCGCTCGGCGAACTGAAGCAAATGGCAGCGGCGTACGGCTTCGACATCTCCGGGCCGGCGACCACCGCGCGGGAAGCGGTGCAGTGGCTGTACTTCGGCTACCTCGCCGCCGTGAAGGAGCAGAACGGCGCCGCGATGTCGCTCGGACGCACCTCGACGTTCCTCGACGTCTTCATCGAGCGCGACCTGCAGGCGGGCCTGATCACCGAGACCGAGGCGCAGGAGATCATCGACGACTTCGTCATCAAGCTGCGCATCGTCCGCTTCCTGCGCACCCCCGAGTACGACAGCCTGTTCTCCGGCGACCCGACCTGGGTCACCGAGACGATCGGCGGCATGGGCGAGGACGGTCGCCCCCTCGTGACGAAGAACTCGTTCCGCTTCCTGCAGACCCTCTACAACCTGGGTCCGGCGCCCGAGCCCAACATGACCGTGTTCTGGAGCCCCGAGCTGCCGCAGGGGTTCAAGGACTACTGCGCACGGGTGTCCATCGACACGTCGGCGGTGCAGTACGAGTCGGACGAGATCATCCGCCCCGCCTGGGGCGATGACGCCGCGATCGCCTGCTGCGTGAGCCCCATGCGCGTCGGCAAGCAGATGCAGTTCTTCGGTGCGCGCGTGAACCTCGCCAAGACGCTGCTCTACGCGATCAACGGAGGCCGCGACGAGGTCACCGGCAAGCAGGTCTCGCCGGTGACGGCACCCGTCGGCGACGGCCCGCTCGACTTCGACGACGTCATGGAGCGCTTCGACAAGACGATGGACTGGCTGGCCGAGACCTACGTCGAGGCCCTCAACTGCATCCACTGGTCGCACGACAAGTACGCGTACGAGCGCATCGAGATGGCCCTGCACGACAAGGACGTGCTGCGCACGATGGCCTGCGGAATCGCGGGACTGTCCGTCGCGGCGGACTCGCTGTCGGCCATCAAGTACGCCACCGTCACCCCCGTGCGCGACGAACGCGGCATCGTGGTGGACTACCTCACCGAGGGCGAGTTCCCGAGCTACGGCAACGACGACGACCGCGCCGACCAGATCGCTGTCGGCCTGGTGGAGAGCTTCATGTCGAAGATCCGCCGTCACCCGATGTACCGGGGCGCCCTGCCCACGCAGTCGGTGCTCACGATCACCTCGAACGTCGTCTACGGCAAGGCGACGGGCAACACACCCGACGGTCGCCGCGCCGGCGAGCCGTTCGCCCCGGGTGCCAACCCCATGAACGGTCGTGACACGCACGGCATGCTCGCCTCGGCGCTGTCGGTCGCCAAGATCCCCTACGCCCAATCGCAGGACGGCATCTCGCTGACCAACACCGTCGTCCCCAGCGGCCTCGGGCGCACCGTCGGGGAGCAGGTGCGCAACCTCGCCGGTCTGCTCGACGCCTACGTGGGCTCACACGGCTATCACATGAACGTCAACGTGCTGAACCGCGAGACGCTCGAAGATGCCATGGAGCACCCGGAGAACTACCCGCAGCTGACCATCCGGGTCTCCGGCTACGCCGTGAACTTCGTCCGCCTCACGCGCGAGCAGCAGCTCGACGTGCTGTCGCGTACGTTCCACGGCTCCATGTGATCCGGATCCTCCGGCAGACGAACCGACACGCAGAGAGAAGCTGAGGACAATGGCCAAGGCGATGCTCCGTCGCCACCCGTGCAACGCGGTGCCGTCCACCCTTCCCGCACTTCCCGATGACGCGGTGCGCCTGGAGGTCCCCCTCCAGGCGCCCGCCCACCGGCGCGCGGGCGCCGGCCTCGACGGGCTCGCGGTCTCGGATGTCGATCGTCATGAGCGCCTCACCGCGATGCGCGAGGGCCGGCTCGGCTCCGTGCACTCGTGGGAGCTCGTCACCGCCGTGGACGGGCCGGGAACGCGGCTGACCACGTTCCTCAGCGGATGCCCGCTGCAGTGCCTCTACTGCCACAACCCCGACACCCTCGCGATGAAGGACGGTCAGCCCGTCACGAGCGATGAGCTGCTCACCCGCATCGCGCGCTACACCGCGGTTTTCCAGGCGACCGGGGGCGGCATCACCCTCTCCGGCGGCGAGGTGCTCATGCAGCCCGCCTTCGCAGCACGGATCCTGCGCGGCGCGAAGGAGCTCGGCATCCACACCGCCATCGACACGTCCGGCTACCTCGGCGCCGCGGCATCCGACGCCCTGCTCGACGACGTCGACCTCGTCCTGCTGGACGTAAAGAGCGGCAATCCCGAGACCTACCGCGAGGTGACGGGGCGCGAGCTCGAACCCACGCTGGCGTTCGGTCGCCGTCTGGCCGCTCGGCCCGAGGGGCCCGAGGTGTGGATCCGCTTCGTCCTCGTTCCGGGCCTGACCGACGACGTCGACAACGTCGAGGCGGTCGCTGCGTACGCCACGTCACTCAATGAGATCCGCCCCGAGACGGTCACCCGCGTCGAGGTGCTGCCGTTCCACCAGATGGGCCGAGACAAGTGGGACGCGCTCGGGCGCGACTACCGTCTGGCCGAGACCGAACCCCCCTCCGTCGACCTCGTCGACCGGGTCCGCGAGCAGTTCCGCGCTCACGGCCTGCTCACGTACTGACCTTTTCACCCTACCCCCGGCCGCCGCTTCCCCCGCGGCCGCTCGCCCGGATCGTCCCCCGATCGGGCGCTGACCGGACCGCCCTCCCCATCCTCTGCGGGCGGTCCGGTCCTCTCCGTCGCGCGCGCGGGCGCCTCGCCTCAGCCGGCGGCAATAGCCTCGTCGGCGGCGGCGCGGGCCCAGCCCTCCGCGTCGACCAGCGCCCCGCGTGAGAGCACGGGCGGCGCGTCGTGCGCATCGACGATGCGCTGGACCGTGTCCAGGATGCCGGGAAAGCTCAGGCGTCCCGCGTGGAACGCATCGACCGCCTGTTCGTTGGCCGCATTGAACACGGCGGGGTAGGTCGCGCCGGCGCGCCCCACCTGCTTGGCGAGGGCGACCGCCGGAAAGGCCCCCTCGTCGAGAGGCTCGAAGCTCCACGAGGCCGCCCGGGTCCAATCCAGCGGCACCCCGACGCCGCCCACACGGTGGGGCCAGTCGAGGCCCAACGAGATCGGCAGCCGCATGTCGGGCGGCGATGCCTGCGCGATGGTCGATCCGTCGATGAACTCGACCATCGAGTGCACGATCGACTGGGGATGAACGACGACGTCGATGCGGTCGTAATCGACGCCGAACAGCAGGTGGGCTTCGATCACCTCGAGCCCCTTGTTGACCAAGGTCGCCGAGTTGGTGGTGACCACCCGACCCATATCCCAGGTCGGGTGCGCCAGCGCCTGGGCCGGAGTCACGCCCTCGAGTTCGCCGCGGGAGCGACCGCGGAAGGGGCCGCCCGAGGCGGTCAGCACGAGCCTGCGCACCTCGTCGCTCGTGCCGGCGCGCAGGGCCTGCGCGATCGCGGAGTGCTCCGAGTCGACCGGGACGATCTGTCCCGGGGCCGCGATGGCGGTGACCAGATCGCCGCCGACGATGAGCGACTCCTTGTTGGCCAGCGCGAGCGTGCGTCCGGCTTCGAGCGCGGCCAGTGTCGGGCCGAGGCCTACCGATCCGGTGATGCCGTTGAGTACGACGTCGGCATCCACATCCCGCACGAGCTGTTCGGCCTCGTCGGCGCCGAGCGCCGTGTGCTCGACCTGGAACTCGGCCGCCTGCGCGGCGACGCCCGCCGCGTCACTTCCGGCGGCGAGTCCCACCACCTCGAACTGGTCGCGACGGGCGCGGATCACATCCAGAGCCTGGGTGCCGATGGAACCGGTCGAACCGAGGATCAGGATGCGCCGCATGCGGCCAGCCTACCGGCGGGCACTTACTGGGCCGCGGAGGTCTGGGCGCCCAGGATGTCGACGACGAACACCAGGGTCTCGCCCTTGAGGTCGTTCGTGTTGATCTCGCCCTCGCCGTAGCCGTCCGCCGGGGGCATCGTCACGAGCACCTGCGAGCCGACGGTCTGGCCTTCCAGGGCCTTGCGGAAGCCGGGAACGACACCGGTGGTGGTGAAGCTCGTCGGCACGCCGCCCTTGTCCCACGTCGAGTCGAAGGTCTTGCCGTCCGACCAGCGCACGCCGGTGTACTGCACCAGCACCTGGTCGCCGCTCTGGACTGCGGCCCCGTCGCCCTTCTTCAGGGTGGCGATCTGCGTCTCGGTGGGCGGGTTGCCGCCCGGCAGCGTGATCGTGGGCGCTCCGTTGTCGGCCAGCGACACCGTCGGCATCCCCGCCACGGGTGCCTGCTCGGCGCCCCATGCGGCGCTCGGGACGATGCCGAGCAGGTCGACGACGTAGACCTGCGCCGCACCCTGCTCGCTCGCCGGGAACGTCGCGACGACGCGCTCGCCCGGCGCACCGCAGCCGAGAACCTGGCCGAGAGGGCTGGATGCCGAGATCTGCGCGGGAAGCAGCTGCCCGGGCTTGTAGCCGATGTCGCCGAGCTTCTGACCGGTCTCGGCGTCGTAGGCCGTCATGGCGTAGGAGATGAACTGCCCCGCCGTCACGGGCGTACCCGACCCCTTGTCGATGGTCTTGGCCTGCAGGGTGTCGATCTGGATCGGCGCCGTGAACGACAGCGTGGGAGCCACTCCCGCATCCCCGCTGACCGTCACCGCGTCGGCGGCGGCACCCGAGGAGACCTGCGCGTCACAGAGGTCCGCAGCCGGCGCGGCGGTCGGGCTCCCCGACGCGGTGGCGCCGGTGGACCCGGAGCAGCCCGCAAGCAGGATGACGGACACGGCGGCGACGGAAACAGCGACGAGCGGGCGCAGGCGCACGATAGGACCTCACAGATGAAAGACGGATTGGCTCCATCCTCCCCTACTTTGTTCTGCGTGCGCTGGGAGCGCGCCCGTGGCGCCATGCTCAACGCGGCATGCGATCGGGAGTACCCTCGACTGGTGACATCCGCAGAGCCCGCCCCCGACGCCGCCGGCGAGCTGCAGCCCCCGGACGGCGCCCATGACGTCACCGGAATCGGCCCCACCTACGTCATCGGCCGGTGGGTCGTGGCCCCGCTCGCGCGGCTGCTGTACCGGCCGCGCATCGAGGGGCGCAAGAACTTCCCCCGCAAGGGTGCGGTGATCCTCGCCAGCAATCATCTGTCGTTCATCGACTCCTTCGTCATTCCGATGGCCGCTCCTCGCCCGGTGCGCTTCCTCGCCAAGTCGAGCTACTTCGACGGTCCGGGGCTGAAGGGATGGTTCTCGCGGCAGTTCTTCTACGCCGTCGGCGCATTCCCCGTTCAGCGCGGGGCGGGCCAGGCGGCCCTCGATGCTCTCGAGCAGCAGCGACGGATGCTCGACGCGGGGTGGTCGACCGCGCTCTATCCGGAGGGGACGCGCTCCCTCGACGGGCGTCTGTACAAAGGCCGCACCGGTGTCGCGTTCCTCGCGCTGCAGACCGGCGCACCCGTAATTCCCGTGGGGTTGGTCGGAACCAACGAGATCATGCCCGTCGGAGCGAAGTTTCCCCGCCTGCGCCCGCGGGTGACGGTGCGCTTCGGCGAACCCCTCGACCTCTCTCATCACGGCTCCGCCGACTCCGGGCGCGCCCGCCGTCAGGCGACCGACGAGATCATGGCCGCGATCCACGCGCTCTCCGGCCAGGAGCTGGCAAACGCCTACAACGAGGCTCCAGCGTCCAATCCCGTCGAACGCCTCAAGCAGGTCCTTCCGCACGAACGCCGCTGACTGCGGCATCCGGGGCCACCGTGACGACGGCGTCGTGACGAACCGGGAAGTTGACCGAGTTCGCGATGAAGCACCACTCGTGCGCCTGCGCGTGTGCGGCCTCAGCCGCGGCGACCATGGACGCTGCGGCGACCTCGACCCGCGGTCGCAGCACCACCTCGGCGAACGCGCCGCCACCTCGACCGTCCTCGATCATCCGTCCCGTCGCGTCGTCCGTGTAGGACACGACGACGACACCCGCCTGCACACACGCGTGGAGGTAGGACAGCAGATGACACTCCGACAGCGCGGCCAACAGCATGTCCTCCGGGTTCCACTTCGAGGGATCACCGCGGAACGGCCGATCGCTCGAGGCATCCAGTGCGGGCTTGCCGTCGACGGCCAGCGTGACCGAACGGTCGTAATCGCGATAGCCGCTCGTTCCGGTGCCGCGGTTGCCTGTCCAGCGGGCGTGGAGTGCGTAGCGGTGTTCGCCGATCATCTCGCCAGTCTGTCATCCGTATCGCGGTAGGCGGCCGCGAGCTCCGCCAGATGCGCGTGCTCCTCGGTCATGCCGGGGTTCGCGACACGCGGATCGTCGGAGCGGCCGCGGTTGATCATGTCGTCGAGGTAGCGCCGGTCGGCGTCGAGTCGGACCAGCGCGTCCGCGCCCACCGTCCCGTGACCGGGCACGATGACGGCGGCGCGGGACGCGAGAGGCGCGAGGCGGTCCAGGGAGTCCAGGTACGCCGGCAGGTCGTCGGGGAAGAACGGCAGGGGCAGTTCGATGTCGCTGAGCATGTCGCCGGCGATCAGCACCCGCCGCTCCGGCAGCCAGAGGGCCGTGTGCCCCGGCGCATGCCCGTCATGGAAGACCGGTTCGATCTGCACACCGGCCGGCGCACTGTCGGAGGGGAAGCTGTCGCCGATCCCGTCGACCCGCCCCATGAGCTCGACGAGCCACGGCGGTGCGTCCTCGCTCAGCGCTGCGACCAGGTCCGCGCGCTCCGAGACGGCGAGCGCAGCCGTGGCGCGGGAGGCCCACCGCGGGACGTCCCCGAACGCGGGATGCCACAGCAGATGGTCGTGATGGGCGTGGGTCGCAAACCCCGCGCGCACGTGCAGGTTGCGCACGCGCAGCGTGGCAGCCAGAGCGTCGAGTTCGTCGGCGTCCCACGCGGGATCCACGAGCAGTGCTTCTTCGCCACCGACGATGACGGTGCTCGTGGTGGCCATGCGCCGGCTCGTCGTGACCCAGATGCCGTCGGCGACCTCGTCCAGCTGGCGCATGCCCATCTCCTCGGTGGTCCCAGCCGACCCGTCGCGCGGTGCGCGGCGAAGTAGGCTCTTCTGCGTGTCAGATCCTCTCACCGTGTCCCGTCCCTCCGCACCGTCCGGCACCATCGCGGTCGCCGATGCGGTGGAACTCGCCGTCGTCGAGCGCAGTGGCTTCGTCGAGTCGCGACACGCGGGAGCGGCGATCGTGCTGGACCCCGAGGGTGTGATCCAGCTGAGCCTCGGCGACGTCGACACGCCGATCCTGCCGCGCTCGAGCATGAAGCCGTTGCAGGCGCTCGGCTGCCTGACCGCCGGTGTCACGCTGGAAGGCGAGCAGCTGGCCCTGTCCACCGCCAGCCACAGTGGCACCGACCGACACACCCGCGTCGTCCGCGAGATCCTCACGACCGCCGGTCTCGGCGAGGACCACCTGCAGTGCCCGCCGGCGTGGCCCGGTGACACCGCCACGCGCGACGAGCTCGTACGCGAGCTCGGACAGCCGGCGCGCGTCCGCATGAACTGCTCCGGCAAGCACGCGACCATGCTGCTGGCCTGCACCGCGAACGGGTGGGACACCGACAGCTATCTCGATCCGCAGCATCCGCTGCAGGTGCATATCCGTGAGGTCATCGAACGCCTCACGGGGACGAAGATCTCCACGACCGCCATCGACGGCTGCGGGGCCCCGGTGTACGCCATGAGCCTGACCGCCCTCGCTCGCGCCGCGCACCGGATCGGCACCGCCTCGGAGCGCTCCCCCTTCGCCCTCCACCGCCTCGCCGGAGCGCTGGTGCGCGCGGTCCGCGAGAACCCGTGGGCGATCGACGGACCGGGGCGGCCGGACACCATCGCGATCGAGCGGCTCGGCGTGTTCGCCAAGGGAGGCGCCGAGGGAATCATGATCATGACGGCACCCAACGGCACCACGGTCGCACTCAAGACGCTGGACGGCAGCGGCCGGGTGGCGACGGCTGTCGCGATCCGTCTGCTGGAGCGCGTGGGCGCTCTGTCGTCGGCGGACGTCGCCGCGACGCTCGACCAGCTGCCGCTGGAGATCACCGGCGGAGGCCGCGAGGTGGGACGCATCCGCCCCACCGTCTGACCCGGCGCGTTACGGCGTTCCGATGTTGTCGCGGCCCGTCGTCTCCTCCTCCTCGGCTGGTCACGACCAGGGCAGCAGCACGCGCTGTGCGGCACCGCCCGGCACGAGGCGCCAGGCACGGTCGGCACGTGCAGCGGCGTAGACGGGAAGATCTCGTCGCCCGGTGAGCGCGCGATATTCTGCGCTGCACTCGGCGGAGACGACGAACTCGTGACGTGTGCGAAGTTCGCCCAACAGCTTCCACTGGGCGAGCCACTCCTCGGGCGTGCCGACCACGAGAGCCCGCGAAGATGCCCCGCCGCGCGACGCCGCCTCATCGACGCTGATGATCGGAGCATCTCCTGCCGCACTCGCGCGATGCAGGCCGTCACGGGCGAAACCGTGAGCGACCACGAGACCGGCCGTGTCGGCCTCACCGGGAGTCCACGTGGGCGGTGGGGAGCCGACCACCGTTGGTGTCGTGGGTGCGTCGTCACGGATGAACTGCACCAGCACGCGTCCCCAGCGGCCCCGCCCGGGCGGCTGGTCACGGACATGGTCGGATCCGTCGCCTCCGGCCGCCACGTGGTCGGCGCGTGTCGCCAGCGGCAAGATGGCGCGGTGCGGGATCAGCTCCAGCAGACGGGCGAGCGACCCCGCACATCTCGCCGCGGAGAGCACGACGAGGCCTCCGCTCTGTCCGGCGTCCCGCACGAGCCGCTCGATGCGCACCATCATCTCCGCCGCGTACTCCGCGGGATAGCGGGTCAGCAGCGCATCGACGTCGTCGACCACCACACCCGTCCCGTCGCGCCGGCCGACGGCGGCGGCGCCCACGGCATCCCATGCCGCCTCGGGGTCTTCGGACACCCACGTCGGGGGCTGCGGCAGCTGACGGGCGATCGCGCGCAGCAACGAGGAGCGTCCGCTTCCCGGTGCTCCGATCACCGCCAGCGCCGTCGCCGCCAGGGGCAGCAGCACCGGTGCCTGCCGCTGATGCTCCGGTTCGTCCGAAAGCCCCAGCGCGATACGACCGGTCACCGCAACCCGATCCAGGCCCACCACGGGAGGAAGCGGGGGCAGCCACGGCGCCGTCGCGCGGTCATTTCCCGCCGCATCGCTGATCGCCGCGAGCGCGACCGGGGAGCATCGCGCCATCCGCACGCGCTGTGGATCGACGTCAGCCGCACGCCGCAGGAGCGCCGTCCCCCGGGCCTCGGCGCGCCCAGGCAGCCGCACGGCGTCGTCGACCCCGATCACGGCCCGCGAGTCTGCGGCGTCGAGGGTGCGCAGTGCGATCCGCAGCGGCGCATTGGCCAGCAGCCCATCGCGGAACGCTCCGGCTGCGCGCTGGGATGCCAGGATCGCGTGGATGCCGAGTGCCCGGCCACGCGCCGCCACATCCGAGAACAGTTCGTGCATCTCGGGGTGCGCGGCCACCAGCGCGGCGAACTCGTCGACGATCACGACGAGCCGTGGCAGCGCTCCCGCGGCCTCCTCCACATCACGAGCACCGTGCTCGGCGAGAACGCGTTCTCGACGTCGGATCTCGGCTCGCAGGCTCTCCACCGCACGCACCGCCGCGCGGTCATCCAGGTCGGTCACGATCCCGGCGACGTGCGGGAGCGCCGCGAGGGCGTCGAAGGACCGGCCGCCCTTGAAGTCGATGAGGAGCAGGCAGACCTCACCGATGTGTCGTCCGCGACACAGGCCGGCCGCCCAGGTGACGAGCAGCTCGCTCTTGCCGGAGCCGGTCGTACCCACCACGACCGCGTGCGGCCCGTCGGCCACGAGGTCGACCGTGACGACCTCTCCCGCGCTCACGCCGATGGCGGCGGTCAGTCCCGCGCCGGAGCAATCGTCGACGAGCTCCTCGAATGCGACGGGAGCATCACCGCGGTGACCCAGCTCGCGAGCTCGCTCCGAGAGCATGGCCGCCACTTCGGACGCCTGCGCCGCCGACAACGCCTCGATGCGCACCGAACGTGTCGATCCCTCGTGGTCAAGGACCGCCTCATCACCACCGTGGAGAGTCAGGACGGCGCGACAGCGCGTCGGCGGCGGGGCGTCGTCGGCCAGGACGACGATCGGGATATCGGCATCCGAGGCGAGGCGGGCCGCGCCGTCGGCGAGCACCAGCGCATCCCCGGCACTCGCGAAAGCATGCGGCAGAGGCGACACGTCGCCCAGGATCTCCCCCACGGCCTCGGGGTCGGCGATCCGGACCCGACCGGGAGCACGCACGAGGCAGATCTGCATCACGAGTGCCCGGACCACCGCCGTGGCCTGTGCCGCGGGGCCGCGCACGGCGAGTCCCGCATGCAGAGGCACGGTCACGGGCGCGTCCTCCAGGCGCCGGGCTCGCCGTCGCAACGCGCGCGCGGCGTCGTCGGCGGGCTCGCCCTCCATCCGCAGAGTGCTCACCCCCTCCCCGCGACCGACCACCAGTGCCTCATCACGTCCGGGCACCGAGCGCCACACCTCTGCCTCGTCGGCGCACAGCGTCGCCACGTCGGGGGTACGCCGCCACGCACGGCGACGCTCCGCCTCGTGCCGCCGAGCGACCGCCTCCTCCAGGTGCGCCAGCGCACGGAGGTCCTCACGCCCGGCACGCCGTCGGGCACGCCGGGCCGTCCGCAGCCCGTCGACGAACGAGGCCCCCGCGACGAGCGGTCCGAGCGCGGCGAACCAGAGGGAGTGAACCGACCCCGTGATGCGCCAGAGCACCAGCGCACCGACGACGGGAACGATGGCGGTCAGGATCGGCAGCGGTGCCCGCGCCGGCGGCGTCGGGGCGGGCGGCAGGCGGAGCGGCTCGTCGTCGAGATCGTCGACATCGGTCATGCCTGCAGTCAAGCGGGGCGGCGCCCCGGTGCGACGCGCACCGGGGCGACCGGTGCACGACGGACGTCAGTCCACCGTTGGGGAGGAGCCGGTGCGGTGCACGTTCAGCACGATGATCGTGATGTTGTCGCGACCGCCGTTCTCCAACGCGGCGTCGAGCATGGCCGCCGCCGCGGCGGCCGGATCGTCGTGCTGCAGGAGGAAGTGCAGGATGCCGTAATCCGTCAGCTCTTTCGTGAGGCCATCGCTGCAGATCACGAAGCGATCGCCGTCGACGACCTCGAGTCGCACGTAGTCGGGCGCGACACCGTCGGAGGGACCGACGGCGCGTGTGATCACGTTTCCGTACGGGTGGTTCTCGGCCTCTTCAGGGCTGAGGCGTCCCGCAGCGATGAGCTCCTGGACGACGGAATGATCGGTGGTGACCTGGGCAAGGCCACCGTCGCGGAAGAGGTAGACCCGCGAATCGCCGATGTTGAGAGTCACCCACGTGGGTTCGGCGGTAGACGTGTCGAGGTAGACCCCGGTCACCGTCGTCCCGGTGCCGTCATCGGTGGCTTCGGGGTGCGAAGCGATGTCCCCGACCGCCTTGGAGAGCGCCTTCTCGATGTTCTTGGGGCTGACCTCGCCCTTGCCGACCATCGACTCCAGGCGTGCGATCGTGCTGCGGCTGGCGATCTCACCACCGATGTGGCCGCCCATCCCGTCGGCGACCACGAACAGCGGGTAGCGTGCGAGGACGGCGTCCTGGTTGACCTCACGCCGACGGCCCGTGTGGGTCAGCTCCGCCCACTGCAGTTCGATCGCACCATCCGCGAGCGGGAGGGTGCGCGAGTGAGTCGCGGCTTCGGGCACAGTCCCACTCTAGTGGACGGGGCGGGTCTGCACCCCGCCGACAGGCGGCGCAGCCGGGGCAGAGTCCGCCGCGGCACCGGCGGACGCCTCGAAGGAGCAGGTCGAGCATCAGGCCACCGGACCGCCACGCGCGCCCGCCCGGGTGCGCTGTCAGTGCACCCGGGCGGGCGAGGACGGTCGATGCCGCTCAGGAGCGCGGCGGCTCCGGAGCGCTGGGCGGCTCCGTGGTCGGCGACTCAGGGGCCGCCGGCGGCTCGGTGGCCGCGGGCGGCGCGGGCGGCTGGTATCCGGCCGGAGGCGCCGGAGGCTGGTAGCCCGCCGGAGGCGCCGGAGGCTGGTAGCCCGCCGGAGGCGTGTAGCCTCCGGGCGCTGCCGACGTCTGGACGGGAACGCCCTGCCAGACGGTGCGATCGGCGAGGAAGCCGTTCGCCGCCCACGGCGCGGGCGGCACGTTCGTGTTCCAGCGCGACTTGTCGAAGGCGAGGATGCCGAGCCAGACCAGGCCGAGCAGCACATAGAGGATGACCCAGGGGGTCTCCTTCTGCAGCTTCAGGCCCACTCGCCACGCGGCCAGTGCACCCACAGCGACCGGGAGCAGCGCGATGATCCACCCGAGAACCGGGACCTGGTTCAACACACCGGACACCAGGATGGCGCCCAGCATGACCCACGGGCTGACGTCGCCGAGCTTGGCGAACACCATGAAGTTGTAGATCGGCACCCAGGCGCGCCACTTGCCCTGGACTCCCGCCTTGTCGAAGATCTTCATCAGGAAGAACGCACTGATCACGTAGCCGATCACCGCGAAGATGAAGATGAAGAACGCAAACACGATCAGGGCAGCTGCGGCGGCCGCAGCGCTCCCGCCCGAGTAATCATCCATGAGTACCTCCCCCGGCGATTCTCGCCGTCGAGCGCGACCACCGTGGCCGGCTCCGGCTCACATCGTATTGGTAGTGGAGCCACGGGCGCGAGGGATCCCGCGGAGCGTTTCGTCGCATCGCGCGTCGGCCGGAGCGCTACCCTGGGGCCACCCCCGCCCGCGCCGGAAGGATCCGCCGATGACCGAGCCCACACTGCCGCCGTTGCCGGAACGTCCCGCAGAGGAGGTGTCGCGCGACACGGCATCCGCGCCCGGCATCGCCGGCGTCGACGACACCGGGGTTCCACGGCTGGTCGGCGACCTCGACGACATCGGTCGCGGCTTCCTCTCCGCCCTGTTCGACCTGTCGTTCACGCGGTTCATCACTCGCAGATTGGCAAGCGTCTTCTATCTCGTGGGCCTCGTCGCGATCGGCATCGCCTTCATCGCGACGTTCCTGTGGGGCCTCATCTCCGGCATCGGTTCGCTGTGGTGGAACGTGGGCGGTGGCATCGCGCTCATCCTGTCGACGTTGATCGTCGTTCCCGTCGTCGCGTTCCTCGCCGTCGTCGTGCTGCGCTTCATCATCGAGTCCGGGGTCGCCCTCGTAGCCATTGCCGAGAACACAGAACGAACCGCCGCCCACACCGCGCGCGACTGATCACACGACGAGATCGATCTCCCCCGGCGCACCGTCCTGCAGCGTCACGCCCGCCGTCTCGGCCCACGCCAGGAGCGCCTCGCGCGTCGCGATGCGCGGGCGGGTTTCCGCGAGCCTTCTGACCAAAGTCCCCTTGCCGTGCTTGTTGAAGTGGTTGAGTGCGCGTGTCGCGCCGTCCTCGCCGATCGTCACCACGCGCACGTAGGCGGACGCCACTTCCGACGGAACGGGGCCAAGGGCTACGTACGCCTCGGAGCGCAGATCCAGGACGAACGACGGCGCGGCCGTGCGCAGAGCCTCGGTGACCTCACCCGCCCAGTGACGCCTCAGGGGCGGGATGCCGGGAAGCGCCGTTCCGGCGGCGAGCCGATAGGTCGGGATGGCGTCGAGAGCGCCGACCGGCCCGAAGGGCGCGGAG
>NZ_JAUF01000056.1:0-11361 GCF_000585455.1 Microbacterium sp. MRS-1 | reverse complement strand
TGTTCATACGCAGCCGGGCTCTGCCTCTCCGCAGCCTTGCAATGGATTTAGCAACACGGCCTAGCGGCGACGACCGGTCTCGCCGTGGAGAACTACGGCTACGCGCTCATGTCGGTGTTCATGTTCCAGCAACTCACTCTGATGATGGCGATTCCGCCGCTACTCATCCTGGGATCCCCGGGCACCTTGCTGCTCCGCGCCACCCCGCACGTGGGAATGGGACGCACCGCGCTCGCCGTCGCCCAAGCGGGGCTGCGCAGTAGACTCGCGCGCTGGGCACTGAGCCCATGGGCCGCACTCCCTCTCTATCTCGCCGCGTTCTACGGCCTATACCTCGCGGGCTTCGCAGACTCCATCCTGGGCTCGACCGCGGGACACATCGCCCTCGAGGTGGCGTTCCTCGGCGCTGGAGTCATCTTCACGATCCCCATCCTGAGCTCCGACCCGCTGCCGGTCCGCCTCAGCCACGGCGGTCGCGCCCTCGACGTGTTCGCCGAAGCAGCCCTGCACGCCTTCTTCGGCGTGTTCCTCATGATGGCCACCACGATGCTCATCACCCACTTCGTCGCCCCCACGCAAGCCATGGGACTAGACCCCATCGAAGACCAGCAACTCGCCGGCGGACTCGCCTGGTCGTACGGCGAGGCCCCCACACTCCTCATGCTGATCTACGTCATGCACCGATGGTTCCGGGAAGACACCGCACGATCCGAGGCACAGGACCGGTACGTTGACATCCACGGATCATCCGAACTGGACGACTACAACGCGTACCTCCAGAAACTTCGCGAGCGGGACATCGGCCCGGTTCCGACATTCTCTCAGCGTGTTCCTCCGCGCTCACGTCGACCAAGTGCTTGAGGTCTCCGGCGACAGTACGACCGCCGGAGAGGGGCAGTGGTCGATAGCGCGGAAGGACTCTGACCGGGCTTCTCCGTACTGAATCACGCCTGGTGGTGGTGCGGTGTTCCTATGGCATGCTCGGCTTGCTTGAGCGCTTCGTCGACGAGGGCTACGGCGTGCTCGTCGGTGAGCCGATAGAAGACCCGGGTTCCTTCCTGCCGGGTGGTGACGATGCGGGCGAGTCTCATCTTCGCGAGATGTTGCGAGACAGCTGTCGAGTGTTTGTCGACGATATCGGCGAGGTGGTTGACGGACATCTCTCCGTCGCGGAGCGCGAGGATGAGGCGGACCCGCGTGGCGTCGGCGAGCATGGAGAAGATTTCGACGGCGAGTTCTACATAGGGGCTGTCGGGATGCCGAGCGCATGTGCTGTCCGAGTTGGTCATGAGGCCATCTTCTCCTGTTCAATCGATTTCGGTGTGTTCGTCGGGGATCGCCATCCGCGGCTGGCGATCAGCCCCGCCACGATGGCGATCACGGCGAGGACCGCGGCCGCGACCGTCAGGCTTGCGGCGCCGATCCATCCGGCCAGCGGGTAGGTGATGAGGAAGCAGGCGTGGGAAAGGGAGAACTGCGCCGTGTAGATGTAGTTGCGGGTGTTGTCATCCGATGCGCGAGCGAGCAGTCGCGCAGAGGGGGTGCTGATCATCGAGTTCCCTGCGCCGATGAACAGCCACAACGGGAGCAACAGCCACCAAGCACCTCCCCCGGCGGCCGACGTCGCCCAAGCGGTCATTCCCACTGCACCGATGAGGGCGAGGGAGCTGACAGTGGCTCCGGTGAGCATGAGGCGACGGTCGCCGATGCGTTCCACGAGTCTCGGGACGTTGATCGCGACCAGAAGGGACCCGGCGCCGTAGCAGGCGAGCGCGAATCCGAGGCTGCTGTTGTCGAACTGGAACACGTCTCGGGCGTAGACGACGGTGTTCACCAGCACCAGAGCGGTGCCGGCACCGACCACGAAGTTCATCGCCATCAGGAACCGCAGGCTTGGCGTCCTGGCGAAGATTCTTGCGCCGAGGGTTGTGCGGTGCCACACCGATCCTGTGGTCGTGACGGGTGTGCGCGAGGGGAACGGGGTCACCAGCACGAGCACGGCCGAGAGGGCGAAGCCGACCGCGGTGCCCACGAACAGCAGGTTGAACTCGATCACGCTCAGCAGCGCGGCAGCCAGCAACGGGCTCACCAGTGCTTCGAGGTCGTAGGCGAGACGGGACAGCGAGAGCGCCTTGGTGTAGTCGCGTTCGTTGGGCAGAACCACGGGGATTAGTGATTGGAACGCGGGGGTGAACGTCGCCGACGCGGACTGCAGGATGAACACCAGCAGGTAAATTTGCCAGATATCGGTGAGGAACGGCAGAGAGATGGCGACGGCGAGGCGGATCACGTCCGCCCCGATCAGTACGGCCTTCCTCGGCAGCCGATTCACTAGAGCGGCGATCACGGGCGCCACGCCCACATACGCGACCATCTTGATCGTCAGGGCGGTGCCCAGCACCGCCCCGGCATCAGCCCCGGCGATGTCGTACGCGAGCAGGCCGAGCGCGACGGTCAGCAGCCCGGTTCCCAGCAGCGCCACCACCTGAGCGGTGAACAGATTGCGGTAGCGAGACTCCCGCAGCACACTCAACACATCAAACCTCGTTACCTGCATAGTTGCGTAGATACGATGCAACCTTAGCACTCTCCGCAACGGCAGGCGCACTTCGCGGACGACTCACATCCGTCTGCGCTCCTGTGGGGAGGGGCTGCCCTGCCGCATGGGGATCTTCTGTTGACCAGGTCAGGCAGGCGGGCGGGAGCGTCAGGCTGGATGGAGAGGCCGGTTCCCTGCGGTGGTTGTGAGCCCGGTCAAGTCCGCGTGGACGCGCGTGCTTGCCCGGAGGACATGGGGTCTGCGGGTCCGTGACCGGAGCCCGGTCTGCGCACGAGCCCCGATCGCAGCAGGATGATCGTGTCGAGGACGAGAGTGGTGAGCACGCTGATCACGACGGCGACGAAGAAGATCATCGGCTCGATCCAATTCTGACCGCGAAGCAGGGTGAGCGTGATGAAGAACAGGATGAACTTCGCCAGCCAGCTGCCGAGGACGATGGCGAAGAAGATTGGCACGTACAGCGGCGAGCCGTACCAGCGGTTCGCGACAAGCAGGCTGATCGCGGTGATTGCCAAGAAGACGGCGGTCAGCACGACTCCGGTGATCGCGCTGATCAGACCCCGCTCTGCGGCAAGGAGCCAACCGATGCAAGCCCCGACAAAGGCGAGGCCGACGGTGATCCCCGCACTCCACCGCAATGTGCGGCGAAGGACTGGCGTGCTCGTCACTGTAGTCATCGTCGTCGCATTCCTCGGTCGTGGTGGGTCATGGGGACGCTCCGGGGCGTAGTTCCAGCCATCGGCCGCGGATGGCCCATTCCAGAGGGCCGGTGCGGAAGTGGCGCATCCATAGGAGCGCTCCGAGGATGCATCCGCCGATGGCGAGAAGGGAGACGCCGACGCCCTGCAGGAACGTGAATCCGTCCTCGGGTCGCAGCGCCGCGAGCAGGAACAGGTGGCCGACGTAGAACGTCAGCGCCATCTGTCCGGCGAGGACCACTGGTGTCGCGAAGCGAGACAGATGACTCCAGAACCGCAACAGGAGTCCGGTGACGAAGATCGCGCTGCCCACGCTGCTGATCACCCACAACGGCATCTGCCCGTGGGGCACCCCCGTCAACAGCAGGCCGTAGCCGCGCTCGGGTTCACCGAGAAGGAGGGGGAACAGCTCGGCTGCGGCCAGGGCGCCGACGCCGGCGATGCCGCCCGTGATGATCATCGCCTTCTGGCCCCGCCGCTCGCGCAGGTCCATGCGGCCCAGCATCATCCCGAACACGAACGGGATGATCCACACGACCAGAGGGTACGGACGCGACAGGAACAGCGTGTGCAGCAGGCCGGGAATGTCGCCGGACCATGCCAGCTCCGGACGGGGTTCGCCGGTGTGATCGAGGGATTCCCCGACAAAAATGAGCGGACCGACGATCATGAACACGGTGATGAGTCCGATCAGCACGCTGGTCGGAAGCCGGTATAAGAGGAGGGCCACAAGGAACAGCCCGCCGTATAGAGGGAGGATGACGTTGACCCCGTGCGGGAGTAAACCGAGCAGAAGACCGCCGACAATCAGGATTGCTGCACGCCAGAGGACGACGATGATCCGTCGGCGCCCGTGGTCGGCGCGCAGGAACAGGCTCATCGATACGCCCGCAATGAGGACGAACAGCACCGATGCCCGGCCGTAGGGCAGAAACCACAACCGTTGAAACACGCTCTCGTTCGCGACAGGCCCGACGTTGACGATGATCATGCCGATCAGTGCGAGACCGCGGGCAGCGTCGATCGCGAAGAGCCGTTTCGACGCAGAGGCAGCGGTAATGGTTCCCATCACTACGGATCGTAACCTGCACACCTACGCATCTCCTGAGCTACGCAGATTGTTTGTTAGCATCGGTAGATGCCCCGCCTCGCCACCCGGCCGGCCGTTCTGGCCGCCCTCGTCCTCGTGACGGCGATGCTTGCCGGCTGCACGCCCACCGAGCCGACCCCGACACGGTCACCCCTCAGTAGCTCGACGCCCTCCCCCACGCCGACGCTTCCTCCGCTCGCCCAAGGCGCGGTGGCGGCAGGGCATCCGCTCTCCGCCGAAGCCGGCACAGCTGTCCTCCGCCAAGGCGGCAACGCGGTCGACGCCGCGATTGCCGCGGCCTTCGCCGACACGGTACTGCAGCCGGACGCGTCCAGTATCGGCGGCGGCGGCTCGGCCATCATCGCCGATAGCGACGATCTCGACTACGTGGACTACCGCGACGAGGTGAACACCGCTGGCTCGGTGCCGTCCTCGGGAGCGGGGATCCCTGGGTTCGTCGCCGGAATGGCGGCCCTGCACGAGCGTTACGGGACGCTGCCCTGGGAAACGCTACTCGAACCGGCGATCGCGCTCGCACGAGACGGCGCCCCCCTCTCCTCATATCTGGCCGGGCAACTCCAGTACCTCCCTGGTGGCGCGGCGGACGTACCGCCGTTCTATGACGCTGACGGCCGAAGGCTGCTCGCCGACGCGACATTCGTGCAGAGCACGCTCGCCGAGACGCTCAGCACGATCGCCACGGAGGGCGCGGACGCGTTCTACACCGGATCGCTGGTTCCGCGTCTGGCCGACGTGCCCGGGATCGACGCCGAATCTCTCGCCGCCTACGAGGTGCAATGGTCCGACCCGCCAGCCGGGACGTTCGGGGACTACACCGTCGTCTCGGCGGCACCGGCGTTGCCGGGCGCCGCGGTGATACAGCAGCTGCAGATCGAAGAAGCCCTCGGAATCGCCGGGGCAGCTCCCGGGTCGGCAGATTTCATCGACATCCAGACTCGCGCCTGGCGGATCGCCAACAACTCGATTCAGACGCTCTTCGGCGACCCGAACTTCGTTGACGTCCCCGTTGACGAGCTCACCGACCCGGAGGCCAACGCCGCCCTGGCGGCCTCCGCGGGCGCGGCTGGGACAGCGGAGGGTGAAGATGTCGACGGGAACACGACGCACATCTCGGTCGTCGATGAGAACGGGCTGACCGTGTCCATGACGAACACCGTCACCGACTTCTGGGGCTCGAAACAGTACGTCGCCGGGTTCTTCTTCAACAACTCCCTCAAACGGTTCAATGACATCGGTACTGCCGGGCTGAACGTCGTCCGGCCCGGCGCACGATCGGTTAGCTGGTCGGCGCCGAGCCTCGTCCTCGATGCCACCGGCCCGCCGGTACTGGTAGTAGGTCTTCCCGGTGGGCGACAGATCCCCAGCACTCTTGCCACCGTCATCGCCCTGTGGGCCATGCACGATGCGAGTGTCGAAGAAGCCGTCCTCGCCCCACGATTCCAATTGCTCACCAACGACGTCCTTCGCCTCGAGTCCGACAGTGTCGCCGCCGAGCTCCGTGGTCGCGGCTACACCGTGGAGGTGTCTGGCTACCCGCCCGTGTTCGGATCGGTACAGGCTCTCGAGATCGACTGGCAAACCCGGTCCGTGACCGGCTTCGCCGACCCACGGCGTGCGGCAGGTGTCAGCTACACAGGCTCCGGATAGATACGAACCACCCATGAACCAACTGTCCGTCGTTGCGTCGAACATCCCGACCCGTGGGGTTGAGTCAGCTCGTGTCCCTCCCGTCGCGGCAGGAACGATCCCGTGTGGATAACCAGCGTCGCGCAACTGATCGCACTCGTGGTGATTATTGTGCTCATCGGGCTGGGAGCGCCAGAACGCCGCGAAGGAGAACCGCTCCCGACGTTTCGAGACGAGTGGGACGACATGAAAGCCGCCGTTCGGCGAGCCTGGAATCGGATACTCCGAAAATGACCAGTAGGAGAGCGATCAAGAAGCTCCCGCTGGGCATGGGCCGTCGGCGAGCGATTATCGTCGGCGCGGGACAATCAGGCCTCGCCGTCGCAGCCGCTTTGGTGGAAGGCGGGCTTACCCCACAACACGAGTTCGTCATCATCGACGCGAGCTCCGGAGAGACGAGTTGGGCGAACAGGTGGCACTCGATGGTGTTGCTCAGCGACGCACGCCACAGCACTCTGGTCGGCTATCCAACGGTAGGAAATCAGCGCCGCCACCTGACGGCGAATGAAATGTCCCGCTATCTCGCCGATACCGCTGCTCGCATAGGAGTGAAGCCGTTGTGGAGGACCCGCGCCATCGGAGTGGAGCGACGCGGCGCAGAAGAGACGACCCTCGTACTTTCGACGTCGGTCGGTGACGTGCAAACCCGAAATGTGGTCTGCGCGACCGGCGCTGCCTCTCGCCCCCGACGTCCACAATGGTTCTCCGGCCTGGACGTTCCCGGAATGGCGTTACACAGCAGCGACTATCACGACCCGAAGCAACTCCCGCCCGGCGATGTGCTGATCGTCGGCGGCGGGAATACCGGTGTGCAACTGGCGAGGGAGCTGAACGACTCTCACACCGTGACGCTGTCGGTTCGCACCCCCCGGCGCCGGCACGCCCTCGCGTTCTTTCCCCATAGCAGTGGCAGATACAGACACCTGATCGAGGGCAAGCGTCAACCGGAGCCGCTTTACACCGACAGTTACCAGTCGCTCAGACGCGACGGAATAGCTATCAGCTCAGCCGTCACCAGCGCCCACGGACCGACCGTATCTCTGGCCGACGGTTCCACCCTCAGGCCGACATCCGTCATTGCCGCCACGGGCTATCTCCCCGGTGACGACTGGCTTCCCGACCACGCCCATCCGACAGGCCACCACCCTACCCAGACAACGATCCCAGGCCTAACCGTTGCCGGAATGCCCCGATTCAGCCGCCCCGGCAGCGACACCATCCACGGCATACACCGGGATGCACTGCTCATCGCCCGCAGCATCCTCGACCGACCATGACGACAACGCTCTCCGGCACTGCGCCTCCGACTGTCGAGAATCTGCTCGCCCTCGCACCGAGCAGTGCGTCGCTTCTTGCGCCGATCGCCGTCCTGCTGGCCGCGCTCTATGTCTGGGGAGCAATGCGCCTCTGGTCCCAGCGCCGTCGATGGTCCATCTTGCGGACCATCTCCTTCCTGCTTGGTTGTGTCCTCCTCTTCCTAACCGGCGGCCTCGGTCTGAACACCTACGGAAGTCTGTCGGTCGCCGCACTGGTGTTCCAACAGATCACCTTGATGACCGTCGTCACCCCACTGCTGATCGTCGGCTCACCTGGTCGACTACTCCTGCGGGCTACACCGCACCGCGGCCTCGGCGTGTTCGCGCTGCGTGTTGCGCATGCCGGTCTGCGCTCGCGCTTAGCCCGAGCCGTTCTGCACCCCGTCGTCGCGATCCTCGTCGCCGCCGCGCTCTACCTCGGGCTGTACCTGACCGACCTGGTCAGTGTCATCATCCGCCTCCCTGCCGGACACGAGCTCCTGCTGCTCACGTTCCTCATCAGCGGGACCATCGCCGCCGTCCCGCTCTGGTCCTCCGACCCACTGCCCCGCACCCCGTCCTACGCCGCCCGCCTCATCGACGTAATTGCCGAGATCCAGATCCACGCCGTCTTTGGACTGATCCTTCTCCTGAGCAGTACACCACTGTTCGTGGCCTTCACCAATCCCACGATCGGGTGGCCAATCGACCCGCTTCGCGATCAGGCGATCGCGGGGACCCTGGCATGGACATATGCCGAGCTACCCCTGCTGATCGTCCTCATTGTCACACTATCCCGCTGGCGCTCCCGTGACCTCACACTCGCTGATCGCCGACGAGATCAAGATGACGCAGAAAGGGAGGAATACAACGCCTACCTCGCCACCCTTAGCCAGCACGACCGGTGAACGCAACCGGCCGCGTCGCGCTCGTCCAGAGCTGCTGTCTCGCTTGCAAGAGGCTTCGTCGGCGCGGCACCACGCAGTTGCTTCTCGTAGCTCCGCGAGTACGGCCCCGCTGCCGTGTGCGACAGCTTCCCGTTTCCCAGGGCTGATCGGCACCGTGCTTGGCTGCCATGTCTTCGATCGTGTCGTGCTTCGCGGGAGTGAGCGATAGCACGCCAGGGAGTCGGCCGGTGTGGGAGCGGGAGTCAACTTTCAGCAGCGCCGACTGCTCACGAACAACTCTCGTTCCCGCCCGCGCGACGCAGTGGCGCTGGAGCTGTGGCGGTCGAGGTTGCGAGGACTCTTCCGTCCAGCCGGGCGATCTTCCGGCAGACGAAGATTCTGAACGTGCTCGAGGGCACGTGCGAGATCGCGACGGCCGACGGCGTCTTTACGCTACGGCCCGGCACGTCGTTCGCTCTCGGCTCGGGACGCTGGTGCCAGATTAGGCCGGCCCCGTCTGTGCGAATGTGGGCGGTATACGCTGATGATGAGTTCTGGCTCTCGCAGATGTCGTGGTTCTTCCCGGATCGCTCACGGGTCCTCGCGGGCATCCACCCGCATGAGTGGGGCGGCATACCGCTGCTGATCGAACCCGGCGTGGAGGCGCTGAGGCAGATCGAACCGCTGTGGCGACAGATGAGCATCCTGTCTGACGGGTCTCATCCGCCAGAAGTCGTCGCTACTCGCACGGTTGAGCTGCTCGCCCGCTGGGTGGGGATGGTGCTGCCGACGTTCCTCTCGGCGGAGAATGGCCAACGTGATACGCAACCTCCGTGGAGACCGATTGACGGGCGCCTGACCGACCCGGCGGTGATCGGCCATATCGGCGACACGGTACGCATGCTCCGTACACGGATGGCCGAGCCGTGGACGGTCGGAGCTCTCGCTCGCGAAGCTTCGCTCTCGCGCACGCACCTCACACGCATGTTTCTGCTGCACACCGGGGCGCCGCCGATGCGGTTCCTCACGGAGATCCGGCTGACCGAGTTCACCCGGCTGATCGAGGAGACCGATCTGTCCGTGGGCCGCGCCGCGGCTGCCTCCGGATGGCGCGATCCGCGTGTAGCGTCGAACTGGTTCCAGCGCCGCTTCGGGGTCACCCCGACGCAGTACCGCCTCACCCCGC
Source organism: Microbacterium sp. MRS-1 (assembly GCF_000585455.1). Lineage (NCBI taxonomy): Bacteria > Bacillati > Actinomycetota > Actinomycetes > Micrococcales > Microbacteriaceae > Microbacterium > Microbacterium sp. MRS-1. The sequence continues at coordinate 1,938 of NZ_JAUF01000056.1, read as the reverse complement.
ACCCGTCCCTCGAGGAACTTTGCGCTCGGAGGGTCATCGAGGACGAGTCCGTAGGCTGAGTCCCGGCATCGTCACTCGCTGTGTGAACCGTCTTTCTTCACGCATGACCCGTTTTCGTCTTCTGCCTCTCGACGTATCTGCTGCCGGGCCAGTAGACCGGGCCAGACACGTCGGGTTCGTTGTGGAGCCTGACGGTCGTCACACCATCTTTCGTCCGTCCTCGCTCCGCTGACCCTCCCGGCGCACCTCATGGTCGCAAGGGCAACCGCTTCCTGCGGTGGCCTGCCGGGAGGAGGAGCGGGTGGCTACCGAGGAGACGAGGAACGACGCTCGCGAACCCCGTGATGGGTTCGCGGAGGTGATGACGCGTGTCTCACCAGCCTGGCATCCCGCCGTCGCTGCTCGCGAGTTCGCCGCCGCTGGGGTGCCAGTGTTCCCGTGCGCACCGGGCGGAAAGCGCCCGGTGACGGAGAACGGGTTCCACGATGCGACTACTGAGGCACGTCAGGTCGATGTGTGGTGGCGGGCGCGGCCCGGTGCGAACATCGGCATGCCCACCGGCGAAGTCTCCGGGGTCGTCGTGGTCGACGTCGACGTGCATGGGCCCGTGAACGGCTACGGTTCGATGCGTCGCGCGCAGCAGGCGGGCTTGGTCGACGGGTGGATGTTCCTCGTGGCCACGCCGTCGGGCGGCACGCACGCCTACTACCCGGCGGTGCCGGGCCAGCAGCAGCGCTCCTGGCAGGCGGCACGCGCCGCCGTCGACTTCCGCGGGGACGGCGGATACATTGTGCTGCCGCCGTCGAGTGTTCTCGTCAACGGGGCAAGGGCCGGCTACCGCCTGCAGCAGTTGGGGTCTGGTCCGAGCGCGCCGGTGGACGCGGCGGGGTTGCGGGACTTCCTCGACCCGCGCCCGCAACCTCGCTCGCTACCTCGGAACGCGGCGATGAGCGGCGCCGCATCCGACGTGTCGCGGCTTGCGGCGTGGGTCGCGAACCGTCAGGAAGGCGAACGCAATCGCGGCCTGTTCTGGGCTGCCTGCCGCCTTGCGGAGAACGGTGTGAACCCCGTGGAAGCTCTTGACCTTCTGGGTGCCGCAGCGGGTCATGCAGGTCTTGCGGAACGGGAGATTGTCACGACCGTCCGCTCCGCCTACCGTGCTGCGCATCCCTCGGCCAGGGAGCGGACGCCGGATCGCCCCGGCGGCTCCTTCGCTCGCGCTCCGGCCCCTGCCGCTCCAGCACCCGCATTCGGAGGGCTGTCATGATCGCCGGGATGGATCGCCGGTGGGCGGTGCTGACCGCGGCGGTCGGGACGGTGTTCATCGCCGCCGGCGCGTTCTGGTTGAGTTTCACCGCTCTCGCGGACCTCGCAGCACGCTCCGGAATCGGCGCCGGGCAGTCATGGGCCTGGCCGCTCATTGTCGACGGGATCATCGTCGTCGCGACCGTCGCCGTCGTCGCTCTCGGCGGGCAGCGCTCGGCGTGGTACCCGTGGACGCTGTTGATCGGCGGCGCGCTCGTCTCGGTGACTGCCAACGCGATCCACGCCGTCGTCGCCGCGGACGCCGACGTGCCCGGAGTGCTGGCCGCCGCTGTCGCCGCCGTGCCTCCCGTGGTGCTGCTGGCGATCACGCACCTGACGGTCGTGCTCACCCGACCGACCACCGGCCCAGCACGACGGGAACTTCAAAGGCTCGGTGAGAAGGTCGCGCCCGCGCGAGACGACCACGCACCGCCAGCGCAGCATCTGACTCCGCTGGCGGTACGCGCCCGAACATCGGAAAGCGATGTCGCGCGGGCGGCTCCTGATGAGAGACCGAGCGGCGATCGGCGGATGCAGGCGGCCGCGTTCCGGGAGGCGCGCTGGTCTAACTGTACTTCCCCGTGACGTTGTGAACGCGGGCTGAGGGGGTCTGGCCTCCGATCCCGGTGTGGG
>NZ_JAUF01000055.1:0-25777 GCF_000585455.1 Microbacterium sp. MRS-1 | reverse complement strand
GGCGCCTTCAGCGCGCCCACGCAAACACACCAAGATCTGCACCCAGTTGACAGTGGGAGTCTGCTGGATCGTCACGGCCTCTCTCTTGATCCGGTGACCGGCGAGGTCGCCGAGCTTGCGCCGTTCAACCAGCTCATGAGTAAGCGGGGCGCGCAGGTGGAGAAGAACCTAACGCGCTTGGAGGCGGAGTGGGAAGCCGCGCATCCGGACGAGACGATGGGGCCGGTCGTGTCGTCGCGGCTGACGGCGAAGTCCTGGGCGTTCGAGCGACCTGCGAAGAAGCCGACCACGATGCGCGAGGAGGCCGCGTGGCTCGGTGAACTGCGCGAGGCCGGCTACGACCCCGAGACGCTGACGCGCCGGCCGGCGCATGTGTCGGTGCGGTCGGATGAAGTGTCGGTGCAGGAGATTGCATCGCGTGCGTTGGATCGTTGCGCTGCCGCATCGTCGGCGTGGACGCCGCACGACGTGCAGGAGCACGCCACGCGGATCATCACCGAGCACGGTGTGCGTGCAACCCCTGCGCAGGTGCGCGAGTTGGTCGAGTTGTCGACGCAGCTCGCGCTCGAGGATTGCTTCTCAATCCTTCCCGACGGCGCGCCCGCACCGGAGCAGGTCGCGCATCTCACTTCGCTGCGCGTCGTGCAGGCCGAGACCGAGCTGCGCGATCTCCTCACCGCCCGCACACCCGACAGCGAGCATGCGCACCCGAGCGTCGAGCGCGTCGCGGAGCGGTCGCGCCAGCGTCTCGATGCGGGGCAGCTCGATGCAGCGGCAGCGGTCGCATCGACCGATCCCCTGGTGATCGTGGAAGGTGCCGCCGGTGCGGGCAAGACGACCATGCTCGCCACGGCGATTGCCGCAGCGAATGACGACGGGCGCGGTGTGCGAGTGGTTGCGCCGACCAAGCGCGCCGCAGAGGTCGCGCACCAGGAACTCGGCGTGCCCGCCGAGTCCGTCGCCGCGCTCGTCCATGCCCTTGGCTATAGGTGGAATGCCGATGGCGTGTGGACGCGCCTGCAACCTGGCGATGCCGATCCGCTGACCGGTGCAACCTATACGGGAGCGCCCCCGGACGCAGTGTTGCGTCGTGGCGAGCGGATCGTGGTGGACGAGGCCGGGATGCTCGATCTGGACACCGCCCTCGCTCTGTTCACCGTGGCCGCCGAATCGGGTGCAACCGTCGCTCTCGTCGGCGACCGTGCGCAACTCCCTGCCGTCGGCCGGGGCGGTGTCCTCGACATGGCCGCTCAGATTCGTGGGCGCACCGTCGACATGACCGAAGTGCACCGCTTCACCGATCCCGCGTATGCCGACCTCACAACTCAGATGCGCGACCGGCGCGACCCCGGCGCAGTGTTCGACCAGATGCAGCAACTCGGCCTGATCCACCTCCACGCCGACGGTGAAGCGCTGCACGAACAGCTCTCCCAGCATGTCCGCGACGGCGAGACGGTCACTGTCGCGACGAACGACGACGCTACCGAAATGAACGAGCGCATCCGCGCGGAGCGGGTCTCGCGCCGCCTCGTGAACGACACCGCGACGACGACCGGGAACGACGGCCTCGGCATCGGTGCGGGCGACCTGATCCAGACCCGACGCAACGATACCCGCCTCGGGGTCGCGAACCGTCAGCAGTGGATCGTGCAGCACGTCGACCCCGACGGCAGCGCATGGGTGATCGACGCCCACGACGATCGCAAGCGCGAACACTCCCGGCATCTGCCCGCCGAGTACATGCGCGAGCACACGCATTTGTCGTACGCGGCAACCGCCTACGGCGTGCAGGGCGTGACCGCGCCCGCATCGCACACGATCCTCACCGAGAGCATGAGCGGCGCATCGGTGTACGTCGGCATGACCCGCGGCCGCGAGCAGAACGCCCTGCACATCATCGCCGGAAGTCTCGATGACGCACGCGAGATGTTCGTCGATGCGATGGAACGCGACAGCGCCGACCGTGGCCTCGCCGACGCCACCGAACGAGCCACCGACGCCGTGCGCGGCCTCGTGGACGGCGGGCCCGTGAAGTTCGTGAACACCCGGATCGCGCAACTCGACAAGAAAGCGGCGAAAGCCGAGAAGCGCGCCGAATGGTGGGAACGTGCCGGGGCACGCCTCGACATGCAAGACCAGCGTCAGCAGGCCGAGAAGGACGAGCAGGCATCCATCATCCAGGCCGCTACCGAGTACGCCGCTCAGGTGGAGGCCGACGTCCTCGAACCGCTGCAGAACGCCGCCACAGCCGACGGTTTCGAACACCTCGCCGCACTCGACCACGAAGCCGAAGCCCGGACGAAGCTCGCCACGACAGGTCGGTTCGGAAGGCGCGGTGCGCGCAAGGAACACCAAGCCGCCGCGAAGCAGGCCGACGCCAGCCGCGCACGCATGACAGCACGTTGGGGCGGGTCACCCCTCAACCTCGACGACGTGGCAGCGTGGGCGTCCGGTGCGTCCGAACGGCTCACGCGTCGTGACCCGCGCGTTCTCGACGCCGAACAGACCGTCAGCGACGCGCACACGGTGGCCGAGGCGATGGACAAGCGGCACCGTAACGAGCGCCGCGCGCTCCACGCCGACATCTACGGGGCCGAACGCGTACGACGCGACCCGCTGCGCTACGAGTTCACCCACCCCGACCAGGAAGAAGCGAAGGCCGCGCGCACCGCAAACGACGCCCGTCAGGAAGCAGAACGGCTACGCAGCATGCCCGTGCGAGACGCCGCCGCGAGGATCAGGGCTCAGCGCAAGGCCGCAGAACAGGCTCGTCTCGCGCGTGAAGCTCGCACCCGCAGAGTGAATGCGCAAGCTCGCGACCACGGGCGCACCGGCTCGGATCGCAACCGCCCGTCGCTGGGCTTGTGACAGCTACTCCGCCTCGCCCATGATGAGCGATTCGTAGTCACGGCCGCCGTAGTAGATGCCAAGCACGTCGACGGTTTCGGCGGTGACGGCGAAGGCGATCACGACGCGCTTGCGGAAGCCGAGCGTGCGCAGGCCAGGGCGAAAGTCGTCTCGTGCGACACCGATGAATGGAAAGGTCGCGAGGTCGTCACAGTAATCGAGAATCGCCGTGACATAGTTCTCCGCACGATCCGGGAAGCCGGACTCGTCGGCGATCCAGGTGTAGAGGTCGGTCAACTGCTCTCGTGCGCGGGGCGAGTAGACGATGCGGCGAGTCATGCGCCGCTCGCGGCCGTCCGCTTCGTATGGACGCCCGCGAGGTGCGCGCGCATGTCGTCGGCGCTGATCGCCTGCGACGGGTCAGCGCGCAGTTCGTCATAGGCCGCGACGACCTCGGTGCGCAGCCACGACTCGACGGCCTCCTCACGAGCGAACAATGCCCGCAGGCCATCGCGCACGACCTCGCTCTCGCTCGCGTACGCGCCCGACGAGACGCGCTCCTTCAGAGCGTCAGCCATGCCGGTGGGGAGAGTGATGCTGAGCTGCTTGGTGGTACGCATAGCGACTCCTGCCTGTCGAGTAGGACTCAATCCTACTCGCTCGATCCCACTCTGAACAGAGGTCACAAGTTCAGCGCGAGGAGTCATCCGAGAACATCGCGATGAACTTGTCGCGCGGGATCACGACGCGACGGCCGAGCTTGACCGAGGGAATCGTGCCGTCATTGATGCTCGCGGTGATCGTGCGCGGATCGACACCGAGCGCATCGGCCGCTTCCTGTCGAGTAATGACGAAGCTGCGCCGCTTTCGGAGGTCGTCCATGTCGAGAGTGCTCTGTCGCATCATCACACCGTCCGTTCCGTCGCGCGCAAGTAGGAGTGCCTACCACAGTAAACGCGAGGTCTTGCACTGTCAAGTATCGCGCAGTACGATTCCTATATGGAAAACGAGCGACTACGGGGCAACCCCGCAGGAATCACGAACACGCACGTCGCCGCGAACATCCGCGCGGCGCGTCAAGCCATCGGCATGGACTTGCGCACCCTGTCCGACACTATCGGTGAGACCGGGCGCAAGCTCTCTCCCTCGGGGATTAGCAAACTCGAGTCCGGGGATCGCAGGGTAGACGTGGATGACCTCACCGTCATCGCCTACATCCTTCGAACCACCCCGGCCGCGCTCCTCACCCCGCCGGACGATGCCACGACGCTGACGGGCGTTCCCGAGGGGTATCTGCCCGAGGAGATCGACAAGTGGATGCGCGGAGAACTCATCCTCACCGATGAGGGGCTGTTGCAGTACTGGCAGCAGGAATGGGTGGGGTGTCTGAATCGCTCCCGGTTCCTCGAAGACACGCTCAATCGCATGAGCGCCGAGAACAGCGGCGCAGCCCCGGCGACCATCGACGCCTACACGCGCCAGCTCGTGGATGCGCGCGCCCGTGAGCGCGTCGTGCGCGAACGCGGCGTCCAGGTCGACTCGACCGGGCGCGTGTTCGACGCAGTCGACTACCTCGACCGCTTCACCGACTGACCAGAGAGAGGGAAGACCATGACCGCGAAGAAGCCACCCACGGACATCAGCGACGGGGGTGAACAACAGAGGCAACGACGTTCGCGTACCCGGCATGCGGGGTCACTGGGCGACTACCAGACCCGTAAGGGCAAGCGGTGGAAGTTCCAGCTCTACGTCCTCAAAGACCCCGAGAAGCCCGAACTGGGCGAGAAGCGCATCACGCGCGGCGGGTTCCTCGATCTCGAAGAAGCACAGGCCGCACTCACCGAGGCGATCAAGAAGCGCGCCCAGCACGAGCAGTTCCTCGGGAAGATTCCCAACGTGGGCGTCTACGCCGAGCACTGGGTATCGTCGTTGCGTTTGGCGGACTCGACCATCAAGGGCTACCGGAAGATCATCCGCAACCACATCACGCCTTATCTCGGCAAGATCAGGCTCGACAAGCTCACCGCAACCCGAATCGGCACCCACTACCGGGAATTGGAAAAGTCCGGCCGCAAGGACGAGTACGGCAAAGGGCAGGGCCTCTCGGCGAACACGGTGAACAAGGTGCACGTCGTGCTCGGCGCGATCCTCGACGCGGCGATAGACGACGGACTGATCGTCGTGAACCCCGCGAAGAAGAAGCGCACCGTGAACGCGCCCAAGGCCAGCGAGGTGCGGGCGCAGAAACCAGAGATCGCGACGTGGAGCGCCGATCAGCTCAACCGATTCCTCACCTGGGATCGCGACGAGTTGAAGGACGAGCTTTTCCCGCTGTGGCGACTCCTCGCCTACACCGGGATGCGCCGCTCGGAAGCCCTGGCATTGAAGTGGGGTGACATCAACCAGAAGACGGGAAGGGTCAGCATCCGCCGCGCGGTCAACACCGACGACTGGACGAAGACCAAGACGACCAAGACCGGCAGCGCCCGCGTCATCGACGTCGATCTCGACACCCTCAAAGTGATGGCCTCTTACAAGGTCGCCCGAGCGGAAGTCTCGTTCGAGCTGGGCAAGGCCGACGCCTACGTGTTCGGCGACGATAACGGCGACATCCGCTCACCCGACGCGATGACCAGCCGCTGGGATCGCCGTCTCAAGAAGATCACCGCGCTCGACAGCACGATGACCCGAGTCACGATCAAAGGACTCCGGCACACGCACGCCACGCTCCTGCTGGAACTGGGCGAGCACCCCAAGGTGGTGCAGGAACGCCTCGGGCACTCCACCATCACCACGACGATGAACATTTACAGTCACGTCACCCCGACGATGCAGAAGGCCGCAGCGAACCGCTTCGCGGCGCGTCTCGGGAACGCTTAGCACATAACTGAGCACATGACGCGAAAATGGCCCCCAACCAAGAGTTGAAAACTCCTGGTCAGAGACCATTTTCCATTCGTGCGCGAGGGGGGACTTGAACCCCCACGCCCTATACGGGCACTAGCACCTCAAGCTAGCGCGTCTACCTATTCCGCCACCCGCGCAGGTGGTTTTCGGTTTCGCAACCGAAGATCGACAGTACCAGATTCCGAGCCAGACGCGGAATCGGGGCCGGGCTCATCCCGCCGAGACACCGAAGAGCAGACCGAGCACGTACGTCACCGCCGCCGCCCCGAAACCGATCGCCAGCTGCCGCAGCCCTCGCCGCAGCGGCGGCGCACCCGACAGCAGGCCCACCATCGCTCCCGTGCCCAGCAGCGCCGTCCCGACGAGCACGAGGGCCAGGACGACGGCGGGGAGCCCGCTGAGCCCGAAGATCCAGGGCAGCACCGGGATGATCGCGCCGGACGCGAAGAAGAGGAAGCTCGACCCGGCGGCGCCCAGAGCACTGCCGACCACTTCGTGATCGGCTCCGGCGGCGCGGTGCAAGCGGTACGGCTCACTGCGGTCGGCGGCCTGCGCGGCCTCGACGATCTGGCGCGCACGCTCCTGGGCGTCGCGTTCACCGACACCCCGCGCACGGTAGACCAGAGCGAGCTCGTTGGCATCGAGGTCGAGGTCCGGCAGCACATGGTCGGCGTAGTCACTCGGCTCCGTGGCATCCAGCAGTTCCCGCTGTGAGCGCACCGACACGTACTCCCCCGCCCCCATGGACAGGGCGCCGGCGAGAAGGCCGGCGACGCCGCTGAACAGCACGAACTGCGCCCCCACGCCGGTGGCGCCGATGCCCATCACGAGAGCGAGGTTGGAGACGAGGCCGTCGTTGGCGCCGAACACCGCGGCGCGGAACGTGCCAGACAATCGCCGCCGCCCGCGCGCGGCCAGACCTCGCACGACCTCACGATGGATCTTCTCGTCAGCGACCATGCGTGCCGTCGCGAACGGCTCGCTCTCGTACGGCGAGCGCCCTTCCGCGTTCTGGGCCAGAGCGAGCACGAAGATGGAGCCGAACCGCCGAGCCATCCATCCCAGCAGGAGGGAGCCGAGGCCCGGAGAGGGCAGGCGCGACGGTTCGCCGCCGAGCAGTTCGAGCCAGTGCGCCTCGTGGCGCCCCTCGGCGTCGGCCAGGGCCAGCAGGATCTCGCGCTCCTCGCCTTCCCGGCGCTGCGCGAGGTCGCGGTACACCTGCGCTTCCGCGCGTTCGTCGGCGAGGTAGCGCGCCCAACGGCGGCGGTCACGAGGCGTGGGAACGGGCTGCGCGGTCACGGGAGTTCACGCTAGCCGCGCGTGGTGCCGGGTGACTCCCGATCGCCGGGATTGCCAGCATTTCGGACGTCCGAACCCCGCGCGATCTCGGCCAGGAGTCCGCGCTCGCCGCGGCGCATCACGATCGCGTGCGCGGCAGCGAACGCGGGCCGCAGAACGGGGCTCGCCACCCGCATCCACCGGCGGACGAGGGCCACCTCCCACACCCACGTGAGCCCCGTCCGCGCACCGGCGGCGCCGCCTTCGGGCGTGAGCCGGAGACTCCCCCGACCGGCCAGGTCGCCCGTGCTCGCGGCCGCCAACAGTCGGGGCGGCGTAGCGGCGGTGATCGTGAGCGCGACCCGCAGACGATACCCCCACGGGCTGCGCACCTGCAGCCGCACGACGTCGCCGGGCGTGGGCGGGTGGGGCTGGGGCTCGACGCGGACGGCCGGCCACCACGCGACGACGCCCGTCGTCAGACTCCGCTCGCACAGGCGCCAGCACTCCTCGGCGGACACCGGCACGAGCCAGTGCGAAGTGAAGGCGTACTCCCGCGACATGCGCGCGAGTGTAGCCGTCGCCGAGGCTCGATCAGGAGCGCACGCGCGAGCGCAGCACCTCGATCCGCGCTTGCAGTTGTGCCACCGTCGCTCGCGCGACCTCGGGTCCCCCGCAGATCCGGCGGAGTTCCGCGTGCACGGCCCCGTGCGGCTCTCCGCTCTGGCGCGCGTAGAGACCGACGAGGCTGTTGAGCAGCTGACGCTGTTCGCGCAGCGTGCGGTGCAGCGCCGGCGGCAGTGTCGACTCGGCATCCGGTGCCTCGGTGACCGCCGCACCCTCCTTCGCCTGGCGGGCGCGGCGGTGCCGGCTCTGGCGGGACTGGCGCTGCATGAGCAGTTCGTGGACGTGCTCGGGCTCGAGCAGTCCCGGAAGGCCCAGGAACTCCTCCTCCTCGGGCGTTCCCGGCACCGCCAGCTGACCGAACTCCTTGCCGTCGTAGAGCACACGGTCGAAGTGGGCGACCGAACCGAGCGCCTGATAGGAGAACTCCTGCTCGAGGTCGTCGGAGGCCTTGTCCTCTCGTTCCGCCTCGGCGAGCAAGGTGTCTTCGAGCCCGTCGTCGTCGCCGCCCTCGCGGTCGAGGGCGTGGTCGCGCTCGCGCTCCATCTCCCCGGCGAGCGTGAGCAGCACCGGCACGTTGGGAAGGAAGACGGATGCCGACTCGCCCCGGCGCCTGGCCCGCACGAAGCGGCCGATCGCCTGCGCGAAGAACAGCGGCGTCGACGCGCTCGTGGCATAGACACCGACCGCGAGGCGAGGAACGTCGACGCCTTCGGACACCATGCGCACGGCGACCATCCAACGGGTCGTCGCCGTGCCGAACGTCTCGATGCGGCCCGAGGCGGCCTTGTCGTCGGAGAGCACGACGGTCGGCGCCTCGCCGGTGATCTCGCGCAGGATCGCGGCGTACGCGCGCGCCGCCGTCTGATCCGTGGCGATCACCAGTCCCCCGGCATCCGGGACGTCCTGGCGCACCTCGCTCAGCCGGCGGTCGGCGCTGCGGAGCACGGCGGGGATCCAGTCGCCCTCCGGATCGAGGGCGGTGCGCCAGGCTTGGGCGGTCACGTCCTTGGTGTTGTCCTGACCGAGGTGGGCTTCCAGCTCGTCGCCGGCCTTCGTGCGCCAGCGCATCTTGCCGGCGTAGACGAGGAACAGCACGGGACGCACGACGCCGTCCGCGAGCGCGCGCCCGTAGCCGTAGTTGTAGTCGGTGCGCGAGAGGCGGATGCCCTTCTCGTTCGGGTGGTACTCGACGAACGGGATCGGTGCCGTGTCGCTGCGAAACGGTGTGCCCGACAGCAGGAGGCGGCGCGTCGCGCGACCGTATGCCTCGCGCAGCGCATCGCCCCAGCTGAGCGCGTCACCGCCGTGGTGCACCTCGTCGAGGATCACGAGCGTGCGCGCGTCCATCGTCAGACGTTGATGCACCGACGCCTTCACGGCGACCTGAGCGTAGGTGACGGCGACGCCGTGGAAATGACGAGCGGGCGCGCTCTGACGGTTGGTGAACCGCGGGTCGAGTCGGATGCCGACACGAGCTGCCGCATCTGCCCACTGGGTCTTCAGGTGCTCGGTGGGCGCGACCACGACGAGGCGGTCCACGATGCCGCGGCGCAGCAGTTCACTCGCCAGACGCAGCGCGAAGGTCGTCTTGCCGGCGCCCGGGGTCGCGGCGGCGAGGAAGTCGCGTGGGCCGGAACCCACGCCGTCTGGTCCGTCGGCGGAGAAGTACGCCTCGAGCGCTTCGGCCTGCCACGCGCGGAGATTCTGCGCCGTTCCCCAGGGGGCGCGCTGCGGGAAGGCGGGCGAAAGGTGTTCGGCGGCGAAGCTGCCGAAGTGCTCCTGTCCTCGCTCGTCCGTCCCGTCCACGACTGACCACCCTAAACGACGCCTCCCCCACGGCGGCTCTCTGCGGGAAGGCCTCTGGCCGGTAGCCTCGAAGAAGACCACGAGTCAGGAGAGTCATGCGCAGGAACGAAGCCACCCCCGACGAGCACCGTTCGCCGTACATCCCCAACGAGAGCGCGCACCCCTGGCGTCGCATGGTCTCGATCGGCGACTCCTTCACCGAAGGCATCGGCGACCCCATTCCCGGCACGGCCGACGACCATCGGGGGTGGGCCGACCGCGTCGCCGAGGTGCTCGCCGCCCAGGTGGACGATTTCGCCTACGCCAACCTCGCCGTCCGGGGCAAGCTGATCGCGCAGATCATGGCCGATCAGGTCGAGCCCGCGCTCGCACTCAACCCCGACCTCATCACGTTCTCCGCCGGCGGAAACGACGTCCTGCGTCCCAACGGAGACCCGGACGCCGTGGCGCAGCAGTTCGAGGATGCCGTCGCCCGGCTGAGTTCGCAGGGTGCGACGCTTCTCGTCTTCACCGGTGTGGACACCGAGTTCACGCCGGTGTTCCGCGGCATCCGCGGGCGCGTCGCCATCTACAACGAGAATATCCGGGCGATCGCCGACCGCTACGACTGCATCGTGGCCGACCAGTGGGCGCTGAAGGAGGTGCAGGACATGCGATTCTTCGACGACGATCGCCTGCACTACAACCCGCTCGGCCATCACGAGATCGCCCGCATGGTGCTGCGTGCGCTCAACGTGCCGAACGATCTGCAGCCGATGCAGCCCGACCCCCTGCCGCAGCTCACCTGGCGCGAGGCGCGCACCAACGACCTCGTCTGGGCGCGCACGCACTTCGTTCCCTGGGTGCTGCGTCGCCTTCGCCATCAGTCCTCGGGCGACAACATCACCGCGAAGCGCCCCGAGCCGCTGCCGGTCACCGTCGAGGCTCCGGCCCGCGACCGCACCGCGGGCCCCGGTCGGCAGGCTTAGCGCAGGGCCCAGAGCGCCACGGCCGCGGCCGCCGCGACGTTGAGGGAGTCGACGCCGCCGGTCATCGGGATCGTGACGACCGTGTCGGCCGCGGCCAGTGCGCGCCGCGAGAGCCCGTCGCCTTCGGCGCCCATGAGCAGCGCGACCTGCGGCGGACGAGCGGCGGCGAACGCGTCGAGGGCGACCGCATCGTCGGCGAGCGCGAGGGCGGCCAGGTGCAGCAGGTCGCGGCCCGCGCTCCAGCCCCCGTCCGCCTCGTCGGGCAGACGGGTCCACGGCACCTGGAACACCGTCCCCATGCTGACGCGAACGCTCCGACGGTAGAGCGGGTCGGCGCAGCGCTGCGTGACCAGCACGGCGTCGGCGCCGAGCCCGGCGGCTGCGCGGAACGCCGCGCCGACATTGGTGTGGTCGACGATGTCCTCCAGGACGAGAACCAGGCGCGCACCGGCGACGGCCTCCTCGACGGGCGGCAGAGACGGCCGGTGCATCGCCGCGAGTGCTCCGCGGTGCACGGCGTAGCCGGTGAGTCGCTCGGCCACGTCGTCGTCGACCAGGTAGACGGGGGCGTCACCGGCGAGGTGCGCCGTATCGTCCAGCCACTTCTGCTGCACCAGCAGGGATCGTGGCCGGTGGCCCGCGGCGACGGCGCGGGCGATCACCTTCGACGACTCGGCGATGTACAGACCGCCCGCGGGCTCCAGCACACGCCGCAGGGCGACGTCGGTCAGGTCGCGGTAGTCCGCGAGACGGTCATCGGTCGGATCGTCGATGCGCACGACAGGCATCCGTCCATGCTGTCACGCCGCGCGCGGGTGCAGCGGGCCACGGCGTAACCTCCGCGAAAAGCGGGGCGCGTAGTCTCGAGGTGGGATCGATGGAGGGAGGACGCCATGTCGACGCTGCTGGATCACTCGCACGAGGCCGTACCGCACCTCGATCCGGAGACCGCGGATGCCGTCGAGCGCGCTGTGGATGCCCTCTCGGGTCGGCGCATCGCGGTGCTCACCGGCGCGGGTGTGTCGACGGACTCCGGCATTCCCGACTACCGCGGCAAGGGCGCTCCCACACGCACCCCGATGACGGCGCAGCAGTTCCTCTCCAGTGCGTCCTCTCGCCGACGGTACTGGGTCGGCAGCCACCTGGGATGGCGCGCTTTCGCCGCCGCTCAGCCGAACGACGGCCATCTCGCCCTCGCCGAGCTGGAGAGCCGCGGTATCGCGAGCGGGGTCATCACCCAGAACGTGGACGGCCTGCACGTGCGCGCGGGCAGCCGCCGTGTCGTCGAACTGCACGGCACGATGCGCCGCGTGCTCTGCACGCACTGCGGGCAGGTGTTCGATCGCCGCGACCTGGCGGCGCGCGTCGAGGCGGACAACCCCTGGATCACGGTGCCGGATGCCGTCGAGCTCGGCCCCGACGGCGACGTCCTCCCCTCCTCGAGCGACGGCTTCGTCGTGCCGGATTGCAGCGTGTGCAACGGGATGCTCAAGCCCGACGTCGTCTTCTTCGGCGAGTACATCCCCGTCGCCAAGTTCACCGAGGCCGAGCAGCTGGTACAGACCAGCGAGGCCCTCGTCATCGCCGGCTCGTCTCTCGTCGTCAACTCCGGCATCCGACTGCTCGAGCGCGCCCGACGTCGCAAGCTCCCGGTCGTGATCGTCAACCGCGGCCAGACACGCGGCGATGCGCGTGCGACGGTCAAGATCGACGCGGGCACGACCGAGGTGCTGCGCGCGTTCGCCCGCGCGCTGCCGGCGGCGCGCTGAACCCACGCCGACCTCGCCTAGGCTCGAAGCGTGACGACCCTCATCCTCGTGCGCCACGGCGAGACCGACTGGAACGCGACGAGACGCATCCAGGGCTCCACCGACATCCCCCTCAACGACATCGGCCGCGCTCAGGCGCGAGAGGTCGCCGAGCGACTTCAGCAGGAGCTCTCGGCGGTCGGGCCCGTGGTCGTCGCCTCGAGCGACCTGTCGCGCGCCGTCGAGACCGCTCGGATCATCGCCGCCACTCTGGCAGTGCCGGCGCCGCGAACCTACCGGCAGCTGCGCGAACGTTCGTACGGCATCGCCGAGGGCGCGAGCGTCGAGGAGTTCCGCGACCGGTGGGGATCGTGGGCCGAGGCAGAGGTGCCGGAGGCGGAGACCTGGCCGCAGGTGCGCCGCCGCGCGCTCGCGGGTCTCCAGCGCGCCGTCCGAGACGCCCGCCGCGACGCCGCACCGCAGGCGCCCACCGTGGTCGTCGTCTCCCACGGCGCCCTCATCCGCGAGGTCATCCGGCACGCGTCTGCCGGTGCGTTCCCGCTCGAGGGCGAGCGTCTGGCCAACGCGTCCACGCATCGCTTCCTCGTGGAGCGCGACCGTCTCAGCGTGCAGTCCTACGCCGCGATCCCGATGACCTGACCTCCGCGCGATCCCTCCGTGGATGCCGCGGCATCACATTCCGCGGGCGAGGAGGGTGCGGGCGTGACGCAGCACCGGTTCGTCGATCATCCGACCACGGAACGCGAAGGCGCCACGCTCGCCGACGGCGGCGTCCAGCACGTCGCGGGCCCAGGTGAGCGTATCGGGGTCGGGCCGGTAGGCGGCCCGGATCGTCGGGACCTGCGCCGGATGAATGCACGCGGTGGCCCGAAAGCCGCTCGCGGCGGCATCCCGCGCCTCCTTCGCCAGCCCCTTCTCGTCGGCGATGTCGAGGTGCACCGCGTCGATCGCCGCGATACCCGCCGCTCCCGCCGCCAGCAGAAGACGCGAACGGGCGGCACGTGCGACATCGCGGTAGCGCCCCTTCGGCGTGCGACTGGATGTCCCTCCGAGCGAAGCGACGAGGTCCTCCGCGCCCCACATGAGGGCGACGACGTTGTCCTGAGCGGCGATCTTCTCGGCCGCGACGATGCCGCGAGCGGTCTCGCACAGCGCGATGACGTCGAACCGCGGGTCGATGCGCGAGATCGCCGTCGCCGATTCCGCCTTGGCGACCATCACGCGGCGGTAATCGGTCTGCGAGAGCGAGGCGAGGTCGGAGACGATCTCGGCGGACCCGAGGGCATTCACTCGGACGATGACGCGCTCGGGGTCGAGCTGTGAGTCGATCAGCGCGACCCTCGCCGCCACCTTGTCGGCGGGTGCGACAGCGTCTTCGAGGTCGAGGATGACGCCATCGGCGCGATCGAGGGCCTTCTCAAAGCGTTCCGGACGATCAGCCGGGCAGAACAGCAGGGCGGGTCCGAGCGTGAAATCGGCGGTCATGCGTTCACGCTACCGGGCCTCTCGTGCACCGACGCCGAGGCTGGTCAGTCCGAGGGCACGAGCGATCAGGAGGAGCTGCACCTCGGTGGTCCCCTCGCCGATCTCGAGAATCTTCGCGTCTCGATAGTGACGCGCGACAGGGTACTCGTTCATGAATCCGTTGCCGCCGAAGATCTGCGTCGCATCCCTCGCATTGTCCATCGCCGCCTCCCCCGCCGTGAGCTTGGCCAGCGCGGCAGCGGTCGCGAAGGCACGCCCCGCGTCGCGCAGGCGCGCCGCATGGAGCCACGCCAGTCGCGACACGTGCACGCGCTGCTGCATCCGTGCCAGCACGAACTGGATCGACTGGCGTGAGCCCAGCGGCTCGGCGAACACGATGCGACTGCCGGCGTAGTCCAGGGCCGCCTCCAGACAGCCCTCCGCCGCGCCGGTGGCCAGAGCCGCGATGGCGATGCGGCCCTCGTCGAGGATGCTGAGGAAGTTGGCGAAGCCGCGGCCGCGCTCGCCGAGCAGGTTCTCCGCCGGGACGCGGGCGCCCGAGAAGCTCAGCGGATGGGTGTCGGACGCGTGCCACCCCACTTTGTCGTACGCCGGGCCCACCGTGAAGCCGGGGGTTCCGGAGGGCACGATGATCGTGGAGATCTCTTTGCGCGCGCCGCTGTGGCCGGTCACCGCCGTGACGGTGACGAAGCGCGTGATGGCCGTGCCGGAGTTCGTGATGAACTGCTTGGCTCCATCGATGACCCACTCGCCGCCTTCGAGACGAGCGGTGGTGCGGGTCGCGCCGGCATCCGATCCTGCTTCGGGTTCGGTGAGACCGAATCCGGCGAGCGCACGCCCGGCCAGCAGGTCGGGAAGGAGCGCCTCTCGCTGTCTGTCGCTGCCGAATCGGTACACGGGCATGGCGCCGAGGCTGACGCCGGCCTCGAGCGTGATCGCGATCGACTGGTCGACGCGGGCCAGGGCCTCGATCGCGAGCCCGAGCGCGGTGTAGTCGCCGCCCTGGCCGCCGACGTCTTCGGGGAAAGGGAGTCCGAACAGCCCCATCTCCCCCATCTCGGCGACGATGTCCAGCGGCAGGGTCTTGGTGCGGTCGGCTTCATAGGCCTGCGGTGCGACTCGCTCGTCGGCGAAGGCACCGACCATCCCCGCCAACTCCCGCTCTTCGTCGCTCAATCCGTAGTCGTGGGGGTCGAGGATCGCCATGCCATCTCCTTCGATGTCGCGGTCGCGTAACGGCTCACGCGCGCGCGTGGCGCACGGACGAGCGTGTGGGTTAGTGTTCATTAACCCACCGGTCCAGGTTATCGAGGATTAACTGGAATGACAACGCACTCCCGGGCATCGCGCACCACTCGCGAGCGCGCCAAGGCGGAGCGTGCGGACGCACTCGTCGAGGCGGCAGCACGCCTGTTCGCCCAGCACGGGTTCGACGGCGTGAGCCTCGAAGAGCTCGGCTCGGCCGTCGGCGTCAGCGGGCCCGCCGTCTACCGCCACTTCGACAGCAAGCGCGCGCTCCTCGGCGCCATCCTCCTGCGAGCCAGCGACGATCTGCTCACCGGCGGTCGCCGCGTGACGGCGGCAGGGTACGACGCCCAGCGCTGCCTCCGTGAGCTCGTCGATTTCCACGTCGACTTCGCAGTGCGAGGCGCCGATGTCATCCGCGTGCAGGACCGTGACCTCACCCGATTGAGCGATGAGGATCGCGGCACCGTCCGCCGACTGCAGCGCGAGTACATGGAGTTGTGGGTCGACGCGCTCCGCGCCGTGCACCCGGACCGCGGCGACACCGACCTGCGCGTCCGGGCCCACGCGGGGTTCGGGCTGATCAACTCCACGCCCTACGTCGTGCGCACACGTCGGGAGGTGGCGGTGGATGCCGAGACGGACGCACTCCTGCGTCAGATCCTCTCCGAGATGGCTTACGCAGCACTCGCCAGCCCCTGAACCGCGCGACACCGCTCACCCGAACAGCAGCGCACGCCCCGGCTCGCGCAGGATGTCACCGACCGTCGTCAGAAAGCGCGACGCCTGCTCGCCGTCGACGAGTCGGTGGTCGAACGACAGACTCAGCGTCATCACGTCACGCAGCGCGAT
This sequence comes from Microbacterium sp. MRS-1, assembly GCF_000585455.1. Taxonomy (NCBI): domain Bacteria; kingdom Bacillati; phylum Actinomycetota; class Actinomycetes; order Micrococcales; family Microbacteriaceae; genus Microbacterium; species Microbacterium sp. MRS-1. Next base: position 9,993 of record NZ_JAUF01000055.1, on the reverse strand, counting down.
GTCGCCCTCGTGCTCCCAGGGCCGACGCCGAACCGAGCCCAGCCCGAGAATCCCCGCCTCGCCGGGATTCAGAATGGGCGTACCCGCGTCGATCCCGAAGACGCCGAAGTTGGTGATCGAGAACGTCCCGCCACTGAGGGCGGACGGGCTCGTGCGTCCCGAACGCGCGGTCTCCGCCAGACGACCGATCTCATCGGCGAGCTCGATCAGACTGAGGCTGTCGGCGTCGGCGACGTGCGGGACGACGAGGCCACGCTCCGTCGCGGCGGCGATGCCGAGGTTGACGTAGTGGTACTGGACGATCTCCGCGGCATCCTCGTCCCATGCCGCGTTCAGAGTCGGCTCGGCGCGCAGCGCGAGACACACGGCCTTCGCCGCCACCGCCATGATGCCGACGCGGTGACCGTTCAGTCGCCGGTCGGTGCGCAGGCTCGCGACGAACCGCGTCGCCTCCGTGACATCGACCTCCAGGAACGTCGTGACATGCGGGGCGGTGAAGGCGCTGCGCACCATCGCCGCGGCCGTGTGCTTGCGGACGCCGCGGATCGGCAGGCGCGTCTCCCGGTCTCCGGCCGCCCGTCCGGCCCCCGCGGGCTGCACCCGCTGCGCATCAGCCGGCGACGCGCCCGGTGCGCTCAGGGTGCGACCGGCGGGGAACTGGTCGATGTCATCGCGTCGGATGATCCCGGTGACCCCGGATGCCTCGATGAGCGCCAGGTCGACGCCGCGCTCACGTGCATAGGCGCGCACCGGCGGAGTCGAGCGCGGACGCTCATCACGCACGTCGTCCCTCAGCGGCGTCACCACGTCATGCGGGGCGTCGTGCATGACCTGTGCGGCGACCGTCTGGGTGACCTGGAGCTCGTCGGGGCGCGCGCCCGCGCGGGCGCGGCGCTGCGGGCGTCCCGTGCCGCGTGGCGCAGCGCCGTATCCTACGAGGTTCGGCAGCGGGGGCTCGGGCTCCGCTCGCCCGGCGCCCGCGGGCCCCGGCTCGGGCGCGGCACCGGGTGTCGACGCGGGAGCCTCGACCTCGAACGCGATCAGAGGAGAGCCCACCTCCACGACGTCGCCGGCGGCGGCGTGGAGCGCGCTCACGGTGCCGGCGAAGGGCGAAGGCAGCTCGACGATCGCCTTGGCGGTCTCGACCTCGGCGATGGGCTGATTCAGACGCACGTCATCGCCCTGGGCGACGAGCCACTGCACGATCTCCGCTTCGGGCAGCCCCTCGCCGAGGTCGGGAAGGAGGAACTCCGCGATCATCGCTCCGCCCCTGCCGTCGGCGTGAGGCTGTTCGGCCGGTCGAGAACGCGATCGACGGCGTCGAGGATCCGGTCGAGATCGGGCAGGTGGTGCTTCTCGAGCTTGGCCGGCGGATACGGGATGTCGTGTCCCGTGACGCGCAGCGGAGGCGCTTCGAGATAGTGGAAGCACTGCTCGGTGATACTGGCGATGACCTCGGCGCCCACGCCGGCCTCACCACCGGCCTCATGTGTGACCACGACGCGACCCGTCTTGCGGACGGATGCCGCGATGGTGCGGTAGTCGACGGGTGAGAGCGAGCGCAGGTCGATGACCTCGATGGAGATGCCGTCGTCTTCGGCGGCGATCGCGGCATCCAGCGCCGTCGCCACCTGCGCGCCGTAGGCGAGCAGTGTGACGTGGGAACCTTCTCGCTCGACGCGCGCGAGACCCATCGGAGCCGCATCGGCCACGTTGCCGTCGAGATCGACCTCGCCCTTGGTGTGGTAAAGCCGTTTGGGCTCGAAGAAGACCACGGGGTCATCGCTGGCGATCGCCTGCTGCAGCATGGTGTAGGCATCCTGCGGGTTCGACACGGCCGCCACGCGCAGCCCCGCCGTGTGCACGAAGTACGCCTCGGGCGACTCCGAGTGGTGCTCGACGGCGCCGACGCCTCCCGCCCAGGGGATGCGGATGGTCAGCGGCATGCGAACGCGCCCGCGCGTGCGGTAGTGCAGCTTGGCCACCTGACAGACGATCTGGTCGAAGGCCGGGTACACAAACCCGTCGAACTGGATCTCCACGACGGGGCGGAACCCGCGCATCGCGAGTCCGACCGCCGTGCCGACGATGCCGGACTCTGCGAGCGGGGTGTCGATGACGCGCGTGGGGCCGAACTCATCGAGGAGGCCGTCGGTGATGCGGAACACGCCGCCGAGGCGGCCGATGTCCTCGCCCATGACGATCACGCGCTCATCGGCCGCCATCGCCCGGTGCAGGCCCGCCGTCAGCGCCGCGCCCATCGTCAGCGACGTCATCGCGCACTCCCCGCGTCGGCGGCGAACGAGTCCAGATACGCCGCAAAACGCGCGCGCTGATGCTCGAGGCCGGTGTGCGGTTCGCAGTACACGTCATCGAAAACCTCGATCGCCGGCCGGGTGGGCGCCATGAGCACCGCCTCACGCATCTGCGCGGCGAGCCCGTCGGCCTCCCTCCCGATCGCGGCGATCGTCTCATCGTCGAGGTCACCGGCGGCGCGCAGGAACGCCTCCAGGCGCGTCAGCGGGTCGCGCGCCCGCCACGCCTCGAGTTCTTCGCGGTCCCGGTAGCGCGTGGGGTCGTCCGAGGTGGTGTGGGGGCCCATGCGATACGTCACGGCCTCGAGGAACACGGGACCTCCACCGCGACGGGCGTGCTCCAGCGCCCAGCGCATCGCCGCTGTGCACGCCAGCACATCGTTGCCATCCACCCGCATGCTGGGGATACCGAAGCCGGGGGCGCGACCCGCGATCGGGAAGCGCGACTGCACCGCGACCGGCTCGGAGATCGCCCACTGGTTGTTCGAGCAGACGAAGACGACGGGGGCCGTGAACGACGACGCGAACACCATCGCCTCGTTGACATCGCCCTGGCTTGACGCTCCGTCGCCGAAGTAGGTCACCGCCACCTGATCGCCACCATCGCGCTGGATACCCATCGCGTATCCGACGGCATGGAGGGTCTGGGCGCCGATGATGATCTGCGGTGATGCCAGGCGGAGCTCGAAGGGGTCGTACGTGGAGTGCACCTCGCCGCGCCAGGCGAGAACGAGGTCGGCGGGCACTCCGCCGCGAAGGATCGCGATGCTCAGCTCGCGGTAGCTCGGAAAGAGGAAGTCGTCGGCGCGGCAGGCGCGCGCCGTCCCGACGGCGATCGCCTCCTGCCCCTGGGCGGGCGCCCACAGTCCGAGGTGGCCCTGGCGCTGGAGCGCCACACCCTCGGCATCCATCCGGCGCGCGATCGCCATGTCGCGGTACAGACCGCGCACCGCGGCGCCGTCCAGGTCCTCGACCCAGGGATCCAGCCGCGGGTCGGCGATCCGGCGCCCGTCGGGGCTCAGCAGTCGCGCCGTGTCGTCGAGCGCGGTCATCGCTTCGTCTGTCGTCAGGGTGTACATCGTCGTCATCCCTCTCTGGCTCAGCCGCTGTCTTGTGGACCGCGGCGGCCGCCCGGGCCGGCCTCGTCGCCGGTTGCGTGGAAGATTACGTCGAACTGGCACCTAGCTCAAGCATCTTTGCTCGCGCTGATCATGTTGCCCATGCGGCGCCGGCTGCTGCTGGTACAGTTGGGCAGTATGGGAACTCTTGACCGCGTCGACCTCGACTTGTTGAACGCGCTCGCCGACGATCACCGCGCCACGGTCGTGGCGCTCGCCGAACGGCTCGGGCTGTCCCGCAACACCGTCCAGGCGCGGCTGGCGCGCCTGGAGCGCGGCGGCGTCTTCCAGTCGTTCGAACGGGCCATCCCCCCGCTCGCACTGGGCCTGCCGATCGAAGCGATGGTGAGCGTCACCGTGCGCCAGGCGGAGTTGCCCCGCATCACGCAGGCGATCGCGACGCTCCCCGAGGTGGTGCAGGCCTACGGCATGAGCGGGCAGGTCGACCTGCTGGTGCGCGTCGCTGCGCGCGACACCCAGCACCTGTTCGACGTCGACGCGCGGATCCTCGCGATCGACGGGGTCGAACGCACCGAAACGTCGTTGGTCATGGGCGAAGTGATCGGATATCGGATCCGCCCACTCCTGGAGTCGGCACGGGAGGACGCGATCCGCTGACCTCGCCGGGCGAGAACTCGGGCGTCGGCGGCAGCACGGCATCCGCCGCAAGCGGGGCGAGAGGTGCGGCGCCGGCATCCATTCGCACGAGCACGACCCCCGCCAACAGCACCGCACCGCCGATGATCTGGACCGGCGATGGGGCCTCGCCGAGGAGGAGCCAGGCGAAGCCGAGCGCGAAGAGCACTTCGCTGAGGCCGATGAACGACGCCAATCGAGCGCCTACGCGAGGCACGGCCATGACCCCGAAGGCATAGCCGAGGGTCGTTCCGACGGCTCCGACCCACCCGAGGGCGAGGATGCCGGGAACATCGATCCCTCGGAACGTGAGCGTGACGGCCGGCGCGGACAGGGGCATCGCACCGACGACCGCCAGCAGGAGCATGAGACCGGCCCCGACCATCAGCCCGCCGGCGGCCAGCGCGAGCGGAGGCAGGTCGTCGCCGGTGCGCTCGCTCATCACGAAATAGACACAGACGCAGAGTGCCGCGCCCAGGGCCAGCAGCGTGCCCAGCAGGTCGAATCGGGCGCCGGTGACGTCGACGACGAGCACGAGTCCCACGATCGCGACGACGGATCCGATGATCACGAGTCGCGACGGGGCGCGTCGCGTACGGATCCAGACGAATCCGACGAGCATCACCGGCGCGAGGTACTGGATGAGAAGCGCGACGGCGACGGGCATGCGCTGCATCGCGGAGAAGAACAGCAGCTGACACCCCAGCACCGGGATGAGCCCGAACGCGACGAGCGAGAGGGCGTGCCGGCGGAGGAATCCGCGCTCACGCCGCGCCGCACGCACGAGAGCGGGCGACAGGATCAGCGCGGCGAGTCCCATGCGCACGACCAGCGCTGCCGAGAGCGACCACCCGGCCTCGAGCAGCGGCTTGACCAGCGGTCCGCTCGAAGAGAAGGCGAGGGCCGAGACGACGGCCATGACGATCCCCGTCGTGCGGGCGGATGAAGCGGTGCGAGACACCGGCGGTCCTCGGGTTCGAGTGCGGGCTGTCATGACTGAACAGCGAATACACTGGTGACACTATCGCCCGGCGAGGTCAGGAGTCAACGTGGTCTTCATCCATGACACCGAAATGTCTCTGCGTGCCGCCGCAGCCCTGGTCAACACCCTGCCGGACACCGACACATCCGGCGTCGACCGCCTCCAGACGCAGGCGGATCTGGCAGCCTACCTCGCCGAGTTCTCCTACACCGGAGCCTTCCGCCGAGATGCCGCCGAGCTCACCGCCGTCCGCGCGAACCGCTCGCGCCTTCGGGCGCTGTGGGACGTCGATCGCGACCGCGCCGTGCCGCTCGTCAATGCGATGCTGCGCGATGGTCGGGCACTGCCCCAACTCGTCATCCACGATCAGTTCGATTGGCACATCCATGCCACGGCGCCCGACGCCCCCCTGGCGATGCGGATGCTCGTGGAATCGGCGATGGCGTTCGTCGACGTCATCCGCTCCGATGCGTGGGATCGCGTCCGCGTCTGCGCGGCGGATGACTGCGAGTCGGTCTATGTCGACTTCTCGAAGAACGGTTCGAAGCGCTACTGCGACACCGGAAACTGCGGCAACCGCATGAACGTCAACGCGTACCGTCGCCGGAAGGCGCGAGAAAAAGCCTGACCGCCTCTGCGGCCACCTGCGGAGTCTCGTAGTGGATGAGGTGGCCGACCGCGGGGATCGCGACCAGCTCGGCGTTGGGGAACATCCCTTGCAGCCGCCGCTCGGCCTCGATCGGCGTGATGTCGTCCTTTTCCGCGGCGATCAGCAGCGTCGGCTGCGCGATCGCCGGTGCGAAGCGGCGGACGTCGTTCGAGACGGAGGTGACGAAACCCTCGTACAGCACGTCACGATCGTGGAAGAGGGAGAAGTAGGTGTCGTGCTGGTCGTGGATGAAGCGGCGCAGCAGCGGGTCACGGGTCTTGGCCATCGAGACGCTCATCACGCGGACGATCATGCGGTTTCGCAGGAGCGCGTCACCGATCCGCTTCGGCAGCTTCGCGCCGAGGCGGTAGTAGAGCACCGCCAGTCGCGTGAGGACGCCGCGCGGCCCCTCCAGTGCCGGGGCACCGATCGGGTTGACGAGGATCACGCGCGGGGTCTGCAGTCCTGCGGCGACCGCCGCGGCGACGACGATCGACCCGAAGGAGTGCCCCAGCACGACGGCTCCCGGCGCCACGGCATCCACGAAGACGCGCAGCCACTGCGCGTAGGCGTCGAGTGTGTGCTCCACTCCCGGAAGCGGTGGCGTCTCACCGAACCCGGGGAGGTCGGGCGAGATGACGCGGATGCCGTCGAGGTAGGCCACGACCGGCTCCAGTCCGTGGTGGTCACCGCGGTATCCGTGCACGGCGACGAGCGTGATCGGCGCCGCGGGATCTCCGTACACCCAGTACGCCGTCCGCGTCCCGGAGATCTCGATCTCGTCGCGCCCCACGGCGATGGCGGCCAGGCGGTCGGCGTAGGGCGAGGCGACGGTCATCCCAGAAGTCTAGAAGGCTGCCCCCTCGCCGGCGGTCGTGCCCGCGCGCCTGCGCCGCGATGTCGGCGCCCACACATAACCTCGGGGGCATGCAGACGTGGCAGACGATTCCCCTGTGGGAGGAGGATCCGGCCGCCGCGATCGCTCCCACCCGGCCTGCCCGCCTCGGCTGGGCGGATGCCGTGGGCGTCTTCGATCTGGAGACGACCGGCGTCGACGTGACCTCCGACCGTATCGTCACGGCCCATGTCGGTCTCCTCGACGCCAGCGGCACGGCCGTTCGGGCGCGGTCATGGCTCGCCGATCCGGGTATCGACATCCCCGAGGGCGCCACCGCCGTCCACGGCATCACGACGGCACACGCCCGCGCGCACGGCTCTGCCGCGCCCTCCGTGATCGCGGAGGTCGTCTCTGCACTGCGCGATCTGCTGGACGCCGGCATCCCGGTGGTGGCCTACAACGCCCCGTTCGACTTCTCGCTGCTCAAATACGAGGCGCTCCGACACGGCATCCCGCCGATCCTGGAGCCGTCGCCGGTCATCGATCCCCTCGTGCTGGACAAAGCACACGACCGCTTCCGCCGCGGCAAGCGCACCCTCGAAGCCGTCGCGGCGCATTACGCCGTGCCGCTCGTCGGCGCGCACGACGCGGCCGCCGACGCGATCGCGGCGGGCCGGGTCGCACAGGCGCTGGCACGACGGTTCGAGCTCGATGCACCCGTCCACGAGCTGCACACCCGTCAGATCGGGTGGGCACGCGCGCAGGCCGACAGCCTCACCGATTACTTCATCCGCATCGGCCGGCTCGACCCCGACGACCGCCTCGACGGCAGCTGGCCGATCCGCTGATCGACCGCTTTCGTCGTGGTGGGCGTTCGACGCCCACCACGACGAAAGCCCCGCCGGAGCGGGGCTTTCGCGGGATTCGGATTACTTGCTCGAACCGCCGAAGTTCTTGAAGCGCTGGTTGAACTTCTCGACGCGACCGGCCGAGTCCATGATGCGCTGCTTGCCCGTGTAGAACGGGTGCGAGGCCGAGGAGATTTCGACGTCGATGACCGGGTAGGTCTCACCGTCGAGCTCGATCGTCTTGTCGCTCGTGACCGTCGAACGGGTCAGGAAGGTCTCGCCGGAGCCGAGGTCGCGGAACACGACCGCCTGGTACTCGGGGTGGATGTCAGTCTTCATGGGGTTCCTAACGTGGTGCCCTGGATTTTGCCAGGGCGAGGAAAGTCTGTGATGCGGGCGCGGGCGCGCATGCACCAAGGGTCGATCATACCAGCCTGAGGCCGCTCGGAAGAATCCGGATCTCAGTCGCCGTGCGTAGCCCGCGCGGCGTAGCGCCCGCCCTCCTCGGTCAGGGCGATCGGCATGCCGAAGGTGGCCGAGAGGTTCTCCGCGGTGAGCGTCTCCTGGAGCGGTCCCGCGGCCACGACAGCGCCGTCGCGAAGGAGCAGGACGTGGGTGAATCCGACGGGGATCTCCTCGACGTGATGGGTCACCATCACCATAGCCGGCGTCGTCGGCGCCTGCGCGTAGCCGCTGAGCAGCTCGAGAAGCTCTTCGCGCGCGCCGAGGTCGAGGCTCGCCGTCGGCTCATCGAGCAGCAACAGCTCCGGATCGGTCATCACGGCGCGGGCGATCTGCACCCGCTTCTGCTCGCCGTCGGACAGAGTCCCGAAGGTGCGCTCGGCGAGGTGGTCCAGCTTCCACTCGGCCAACACGCGGCGTGCGCGACGCTCGTCGATCGCCTCGTAGGTCTCGTTCCAGCGCCCGAGCACGGAGAACGCAGCGGTCAGGACGACGTCGAGCACCGTCTCCTCCGGCGGAACCCGGCGGGCCATCGCCGACGACGCGAACCCGATGCGCGGCCGCAGATCGAACACGTCGGTGCGTCCGAGACGCTCGTCCAGGATCGTGACCTCACCCGATGTCGGGTGGATCAGCGTCGCCGCGAGCTGCAGGATGGTGGTCTTGCCGGCACCGTTGGGTCCGAGGACCACCCAGCGCTCATCGTCGGCGACGTGCCAGTCGATGCGATCGATGATGTTGCGAGCATTGCGGCGGACGACGACATCGACGAATTCGAGCACCTGAGGCATGCCCCCAGCCTATCGGGGGCGTCCCGGCCATCCCGGCGGTACGCGCCGGACGCGCACGCAGTCCGCGCACTCAGTCCGCGCGCTCGGCGACCTCACGGTAGAGAGCCTCCGTGGCGTCGGCGATCGCCTGCCAGCTGAAGGCCGTGGCGGCGCGTTCCCGGCCGGCCGCGCCGTACGCGCGCGCTCTCTCGGGGTCGGACACCACGTCGGTGAGCACGGCCGCGAGATCGGCGACGAAGCGGTCGGGGTCGACGGGCGTCCCGGTCCCGTCCTGTACCTGCTCGATCGGAACCAACCGCCCGGTGACCCCGTCGACGACGACCTCGGGGATGCCGCCGGTCGCGGTGCCGACGACGGCCGCCCCGCAGGCCATCGCCTCGAGGTTCACGATGCCGAGCGGCTCGTAGACGCTCGGGCACACGAAGGTGGTGGCCGACGTCAGGATCGCGCAGAGCTGGTCGCGCTGCAGGAACTCGTCGATCCACACCACGCCGTCCCGGCGCGCCTGGAGGTCACGGACGAGACCCTCGACCTCGGCCATGATCTGCGCCGTGTCCGGAGCGCCGGCGCAGAGGACGATCTGCACCTCTGCGGGCAGCTCAGCGGCGGCCCGAAGGAAATAGGGCAGGCCCTTCTGCCGGGTGATACGACCGACGAACACCACCGACGGGCGGTTCGGATCGATGCCGTAGCGCTCGAGAAGCGTAGGGTCCTCCCGCGGATGCCACGCCTCCACGTCGATCCCGTTGTAGATCACGCGCACTTTCGCGGGATCGAGCGAGGGATAGCTGCGCAGGATGTCGCGGCGCATTCCGTCGCTGACCGCGATCACGGCAGCGGCGTTCTCGTACGCGGTCTTCTCGATGTAGCTCGACACGGCATACCCGCCTCCGAGCTGCTCCGCCTTCCACGGTCGCAGCGGCTCGAGTGAGTGGGCCGTCACGACGTGCGGGATTCCGTGCAACAGCGAGGCGAGGTGCCCCGCGAAGTTCGCGTACCACGTGTGCGAGTGCACCACATCGGCGCCCGCGACACCGCCGACGATCTCCAGGTCCGTGCCGAGCGTCTGCAGCGCGGGGTTGGCGCCGGCGAGCTCGACCGGCACGCCGTAGGACGTCGTGTCGGCCTCCTCGCGGTCGCCGCCGAACGCGCGCACCTGCACCTCGATGCTCCGCCGCAGCGCCGAGACGAGTTCGGTGACGTGGACACCCGCACCGCCGTAGATCTCGGGCGGGTACTCCTTGGTGACGATGTCGACGCGCATGTCACGAACGCTAGTACACGGTCGAACGGGGGCCTAGGGCGTGTTGATCAAGAAGGTGCGGGGTGGCCAGCCGCCGCGAGTTGCGCGGGA